>JALOSQ010000203.1 GCA_025458335.1 Ideonella sp. | reverse complement strand
GATCCGGGTTGGGCAGCAACGCGGCCAATGCATCCAGGCGTCCGATGTCTCGATCGGCGTTGGACAGCAAGGTCTGCAGCTCGCCTGTCAGCGCCAAGGGCGGGTCGGGCGGCAGAGGCGCGGGAACGAAGGCCTTGTAGCCCGTGGACTGCTGTACGTATCGGCCAGCCCGCTGTGTGCTGTCCATACGGCGCTCCTTTCACAAGCGCGCGATTCTGGCACTCTTGTGAAAGAAAAAGGTAACAGATTTACGTTTGGGCGGGAGGGTGCCGTCCAATGAAAGAAACCGGCCACTGGCTGGTTTCCGCTGCCGCGACGGCGGGGTCGCGTCCCTGGTCGACCCCGCCGCCGAATCTCATTCGACGGCCTTCACCATCATCGTCTTGTCCATGTAGAACAGCTCGTTGTCCAGGCCCGCGTAGCCCGCGGCCATCGAGCGCTTGTTCACGATGACGGTCTTGGCCTTGTAGGCCTCGAGGATCGGCATGCCGTAGATCGCCGAGCCCTTCTGCAGCGCGGCCGGGTTCACCACGTCGTTGGCGCCCAGGATGATCGCCACGTCGGCCTGGCCGAACTCGCCGTTGATGTCTTCCATCTCGAAGACCTGGTCGTAGGGCACCTCGGCCTCGGCGAGCAGCACGTTCATGTGGCCCGGCATGCGCCCGGCCACCGGGTGGATCGCGTACTTCACCGTCACGCCCTTGTGCGTGAGCTTCTCGGCGAGCTCCTTCACGGCGTGCTGCGCACGCGCCACCGCCAGACCGTAGCCGGGCACGATGATGACCGTCTCGGCATTGCCCATGATGAAGGCGGCGTCGTCGGCGCTGCCGCTCTTGACGCTGCGCTGCTGCTGCGCGCCGGCCGCCGCCTGCCCCGCATCGCCGCCGAAGCCGCCGAGGATGACGTTGAAGAACGAGCGGTTCATCGCCTTGCACATGATGTAGCTCAGGATCGCACCCGAGCTGCCCACCAGCGACCCCGCGATGATCAGCATGCTGTTGTTCAGGCTGAAGCCGATGCCCGCCGCCGCCCAGCCCGAGTAGCTGTTGAGCATCGACACCACGACCGGCATGTCGGCGCCGCCGATCGGGATGATGATCAGCACGCCGAGCACGAAGCTGATCGCGAGCATCACGAAGAAGGCCGGCCAGTTCTCGGTGAAGGCAAAGTACAGGCCCAGCAGGATCGTCGCGATGCCCAGCACCAGGTTGAGCATGTGCTGGCCGCCGAAGGTCACCGGCGCGCCCTGGAACAGGCGGAACTTGTACTTGCCCGAGAGCTTGCCGAAGGCGATCACCGAGCCGCTGAAGGTGATCGCGCCGATGGCGGCGCCCAGGAACAGCTCGACCTTGTTGCCGAACGGGATCGGCTGGCCCTTGGTCGTGATGCCGAAGGCCCAGGGCTCGGCGACCACCGCGACGGCGATGAACACTGCCGCCAGGCCGATCATGCTGTGCATGAAGGCGACGAGCTCGGGCATCTTGGTCATCTCGACCCGCTGGGCCATGATCGTGCCCGCCGTGCCGCCCACCAGCAGGCCCACCAGCACCCAGCCCAGGCCGGCCACGCCACTGGCGCCGGCCTCGCCGGCGAGCTTGACGATCAGCGCGGCGGTGGTCAGCACGGCGATGGCCATGCCGACCATGCCGAACACGTTGCCGCGGATCGACGTCGTCGGGTGGCTCAGGCCCTTGAGCGCCTGGATGAAGCACACGCTCGCCACGAGGTAGAGCAGGGTGACGACGTTGAGACTCACTTGGTCTTCTCCTCGTTGGGGCCCGGCATCTCGCCGACCTCCCGGTGTTCTTCGGCGTCCGGCGCCTCGCCCGCCCGGCGGGACCGCACGAACTTCCACAGCATCACGACCACGAACAGGAACCCGGCGCGGTAGAAAGCGTCCTCGTTGAGAACCGATGGCGAGCGCGCGACGAGCTCCTCCCAGAGCACGGACGCGAAACCGGCGATCAGCGCTCCTTGCGCGAAGTCGACCGCCCGCAGGCCCATCTCAGGCGCCTTCCTTCTTCGCGGGCTTGTCCTTCTTCTTGAACATCTCGAGCATCCGCCGGGTCACGAGGAACCCGCCGAACACGTTGACCGCGGCCAGCGCCACGGCGAGCACGCCCATCGTCTTGCCCAGGCCGGTCACGGTCAACGCGGCCGCCAGCATGGCGCCCACGATGATGATGGCCGACACCGCATTGGTGACGGCCATCAGCGGCGTGTGCAAGGCCGGCGTGACGTTCCAGACCACGTGGTAGCCGACATAGATGGCCAGCACGAAGATGATCAGGTTGACGACGGTGGGGGAGATCGCTTCCATCGGAGCACCTCGGGTCGCTGTCGGAAAAGGGGGCTGCTCAGGCCTTGCGCGTGACCGCGCCATCGCGGGTCATCAGGCAGGCCGCGACGATGTCGTCGTCCATCGGCACCTGGAAGGCGCCTTCCTTGGTGAAGACGAGCTTGAGGAAGTCGAGCACGTTGCGCGCGTACAGCGCGCTGCTGTCGGCGGCCACGAGGGCCGGCAGGTTGGTCTCGCCGACGATCGTCACGCCGTGGCGCTGCACCGTCTTGCCCGCCTCGGTCAGCGGGCAGTTGCCGCCCGCCGCGCCGTGGGGGCCAGCCGGCCCGCGGCCCGCGGCCATGTCGACGATCACCGAGCCGGGCTTCATCGCCTTGACCATGTCCTCTGTGATGAGCGTCGGCGCGGGGCGGCCGGGGATGAGCGCGGTCGAGATGACGATGTCGGCCATCGCCACGCGCTTGGCCACCTCGACCTTCTGGCGCTCGAGCCAGCTCGGCGGCATCGGCCGGGCGTAGCCGCCCACGCCTTCGGCCGCTTCCTTCTCCTCGGCGGTCTCGTAGGGCACGTCGATGAACTTGGCGCCGAGCGACTCGACCTGCTCCTTCACGCTCGGGCGCACGTCGGAGGCCTCGATCACCGCGCCCAGGCGCTTGGCCGTCGCGATGGCCTGCAGACCGGCCACGCCGACGCCGAGGATCACCACCCGCGCGGCCTTGATCGTGCCGGCCGCGGTCATCAGCATCGGGAACAGCTTGGGGTAATGGTTGGCGGCCATCATCACGGCCTTGTAGCCGCCGATGTTGGCCTGGCTGGACAGCACGTCCATGCTCTGGGCGCGGGTGGTGCGCGGCGCGGCCTCGAGGGCGAAGCTGGTCAGGCCCGCAGCCGCCAGGCGCTCCAGGCCGTCTCGGTCGAAGGGGTTGAGCATGCCCACGAGCACCGCGCCGGGCTTCATCAGCGCCAGCTCCTCGGCCGAGGGGCTGCGCACCTTCAGGACCATTTCCGCGCCGAGCGCTGCCGCGCGGTCGACGACCTCGGCGCCGACGGCGGCATACGCCTCGTCGGTCGCGCTGGCCGCAAGGCCCGCCCCCGACTGCACCCGCACCGTGTGGCCTTGCGCCTTGAGCTTCTTGGCGGTCTCGGGCGTGACGGCCACGCGGGTCTCGCCCGCTTCCGATTCGAGCGGAACGCCGATGTGCATGCTGGAGGTCTCCTCGATGGCCAGCCCCGCGGCCGGCGGGCGGCGCGCAAGGGTCTTCTCGCCGGGCACCGCCCCTCACGGACACCGCGGCAGGTGCGAAATGTAGTGCAGGCGCCATTCGCCCCACCACGGCGGGGGGACGTTTCAGGGGCGGCCGGCGACAATCGACGGCGTCCGCCGACCCTGTCCACCATGTCCGACGACCTCCGGTTCCGTCCCAGCGTCACCGTCGCTGCGGTCATCGCGCGCCCGATGGCCGGTGACGAGCAGTACCTGCTGGTCGAGGAAGAAACGGTCGAAGGCCTGCGCCTGAACAACCCGGCAGGACACCTCGAGCAAGGCGAGTCGCCGCTCGAGGGCGTCGTGCGCGAGGTGCTCGAGGAGACGGCCTGCGACTTCACGCCGGTCGCGCTGCTCGGGGTGTACCTGTCGCGGTTCCAGCGTACCGCCCGGGGGGGCCGTGCGGCCGAGGACGTCACCTACGTGCGCGTCGCCTACACCGGCAGCGTCGGCGAGCCGGCAGTCGGCCGGCGTCTTGACGCCGGCATCGTGCGGACCCTGTGGCTCGGATACGACGAGCTTCTGGCCACCCGCGACCGGCACCGCAGCCCGCTGGTGCTGCGCTGCATCGACGACCACCGCGCCGGCCGCCGCCTGCCGCTCGACATCGTGCAGGCCGACGGCTCGGTGCGGACCCCCGAGATCCGCGACTGAGATGGGCACGCCCGCGCTGGCCACCCGTGCTGACGCGGGCACCGCCACCCGCCACCGCGTCGTCGTCGGCCTGTCGGGCGGTGTCGACTCGGCCCTGTCAGCCTGGTTGCTCAAGCAGCAGGGCCACGAGGTCGTGGGCCTGTTCATGAAGAACTGGGAGGACGACGACGACACCGGGCACTGCTCGTCGAACGAGGATTTCGTCGATGCCGCCGCGGTCGCCGACGTGATCGGCATCGAGATCGAGCACGTCAACTTCGCAGCCGAGTACAAGGACCGCGTGTTCGCCGAGTTCCTGCGCGAGTACGAGGGGGGCCGCACACCGAACCCCGACGTGCTGTGCAACGCCGAGATCAAGTTCAAGGCCTTCCTGGACCACGCGATGCGCCTGGGCGCCGAGAAGATCGCCACCGGCCACTACGCCCGCGTGCGCTTCGATGCTGCCAGCGGGCGCCACCAGCTGCTCAAGGGCCTGGACCCGGCCAAGGACCAGAGTTACTTCCTTCACCGGCTTTCGCAGGCGCAGCTCGCCCGCACGCTCTTCCCGGTGGGCGAGCTGCACAAGACCGAGGTGCGGCGGCTCGCCGCCGAGATCGGCCTGCCCAACGCCCGCAAGAAGGACTCGACCGGCATCTGCTTCATCGGCGAGCGGCCGTTCCGTGAGTTCCTCGGCCGCTACAAGGGCATCGGCATCGGCGGCCTCAAGCCCGCCCCCGGAGTGCAGCCGGCCGGCGAGCACGCGCCGTGGTTCGTCGCCCGCAAGGACGTCGCGCGCAACGTGCTGGTCGTCGTGCAGGGGCACGACCACCCGTGGCTGCTGTCGCGACGCCTGGTGGCCGACGACCTGAGCTGGATCGCCGGGGCGCCGCCCGCAGCGCACCGCGTGGCCGCCAAGACGCGCTACCGCCAGGACGACGCCACCGCCGAGCTCTCGGTGGAGGGCGCCCGCCTCACCCTGAACTTCGACGACCCGCAGTGGGCCGTCACGCCCGGGGCCGCGCCAGCTTCATCGTCCAGTAGGTGCGATAGGGGTTGCCCGCCGCGCCCGGCACACAGGCGATGCCGAGTTGCGTGAAGTTCGGGTTCATCAGGTTGGCGCAGTGGCCGGGACTGGCAGCCCAGCCGTCGACGGCCGCCGCAACGCTGCCATAGCCGGCGGCGATGTTCTCGCCGACCGTCGTCCAGACATAGCCGGTGGCCGTGACCCGCTGGCCCGGCGAGCTGCCGTTGGAGCCGGTGTGCGAGAAGAAGCTGCGCGACACCATGTCCTGCGAGTGCGCGCTCGCGGCCTGGTGCAACCTCGCCTCATAGGCGAGGGCCCGTGCCGGCGCGAAGGCCTGCGACCCGCAGGTCGCGCCAGCCGCCCGAAGGCGATTGACCCGGTCGAGCAGGTCGGTGGCGAAGGGCGAAGTTCGGCAGGCTGCACGTGGCCGAGGGGGCCGCCAGGGGGGCGACCGGCGCAGGAGCCGGCGCAGGGGCTGGAGCCGGTCCTGGTGATGGTGCGGGCCCAGGTGCAGGTGCCGGCGCAGGGGCTGGCGTCGCGCCTGCCGAGGGACCCGGCGCGAGCGATGGCGCTGGCACCGGGCCTGTTGCCGAGGGCGGTGCGGCAGCGGCCGTGCCGGGCGGCGGGCCGTCGGCGCCACCGCCGCAGGCGGCCAGAAGCGTGCCGGCCGCAAGCACGGCGAGCCGGGCCAGCCGAGTCCCACGGACAGCTTCGGCGGGCTCGGGCCAGGCGGCGGGTCGACGGTTCGGCATCACGGCCGCAGGCTACCGGCTGGACCGCCACGGCGCCGTGAGCAGCGGTTTCCGGACGTAAGCTTCAGGGATGTACCTGCCCGTCCACTTCGAAGAACGCCGGGC
>JALOSQ010000202.1 GCA_025458335.1 Ideonella sp. | reverse complement strand
TCGGGCAAGACGACGCTCACCCTGCAGGTCATCGCCGAGATGCAGAAGCTCGGCGGCACCTGCGCCTTCATCGACGCCGAGCACGCGCTCGACGTGCAGTACGCGCAGAAGCTCGGCGTCAACCTGCAGGAAATGCTCATCAGCCAGCCCGACACCGGCGAGCAGGCGCTCGAGATCGTCGATGCGCTGGTGCGCTCGGGCTCGGTCGACATGGTGGTGATCGACTCGGTCGCCGCGCTCGTGCCCAAGGCCGAGATCGAGGGCGAGATGGGCGACTCCCTGCCCGGCCTGCAGGCGCGGCTGATGAGCCAGGCACTGCGCAAGCTGACCGCCACGATCAAGAAGACCAACACCATGGTCATCTTCATCAACCAGATCCGCATGAAGATCGGCGTGATGTTCGGCAGCCCCGAGACCACGACCGGCGGCAACGCGCTGAAGTTCTACGCCTCCGTCCGCCTCGACATCCGCCGCACCGGCAGCATCAAGAAGGGCGAGGAGGTCATCGGCAACGAGACCAAGGTCAAGGTCGTCAAGAACAAGGTCTCGCCGCCCTTCAAGACCGCCGAGTTCGACATCCTGTATGGCGAGGGCATCAGCCGCGAGGGCGAGATCATCGACCTCGGCGTCAACGCCAAGGTGCTCGACAAGAGCGGCGCCTGGATCGCCTACAACGGCGAGAAGATCGGCCAGGGCAAGGACAACGCGCGCGAGTTCCTGCGCGAGAACCCCGATCTCGCCCACGAGATCGAGAACAAGGTGCGCGAGGCGATGGGCGTGCCGATGCTGCCCGGCACCGAGCCCGCCGCCCCGGCGGCCGAGGGCAAGCCGGCCGGCCGCGGCAAGGGCGCCGCGCGCGACCCGGCCGCGGGCTGACCGCTGAGGCCCGGGGCCGGCCGGACCGCGCATCCAACCCCGGCCCGCGCACCGCGATGCCGCTGCCAAAGTGACCGACCGACCACCGCCCGCGTTGCGAGCGCGTGCGTTGGCGTGGCTGGCCCGCCGGGAGCACAGCCGCGCCGAGTTGGCACGAAAGCTCCTGCCGGTGGCGCAGGCCGAGGGCTGCGAGCACGAGGTCGCCCCCCTGCTCGACTGGCTGCAGGCGCAGCGCTACCTCAGCGACGAGCGCTTTGTCGAGTCGCGGGTGAACGCCCGCGCGTCGCGCCTCGGGCTGCGCCGGATCAGCGCGGAGCTGCGACAGCACGGGGTGGACCTGCCGCCGGCCACCCGCGACGCGCTGGCCGCGACCGAGGCCGAGCGGGCCCGCGCGGTGTGGTCGCGCCGCTTTGGTGCGCCGTCGACCGACCCGCGCGAGCGCGCGCGGCAGGCCCGCTTCCTCCTGGCCCGCGGCTTCGACGCCGAGACCGTCCGGCGCCTGGTGGCCGCCGGCAGCCCCGGCGACCCTGGCGATTCAGGCGATCCGGGCGACGAGGCCTGAAGCCGCCGCCAACGGCGGCACGCCCCGGGGTGGCCGCTACACTGCCGCCCGACCGCCTGATCGCCCTGCATTCAGTGTGGTGAAAGCGACCCCCACGACAGTCGCGCCAGCTGTCCGCGGCCCGCGGCCGCCCACCGAGACCCGACGATGAAGATCCACGAGTACCAAGGCAAGGAGATCCTGCGCCAGTACGGCGTCCCCGTGCCACGCGGCGTTCCCGCGTTCACCGTGCAGGAGGCGCTGGAGGCGGCGCAGAAGCTCGGCGGCCCGGTGTGGGTCGTCAAGGCGCAGATCCACGCCGGCGGCCGCGGCAAGGGCGGCGGCGTCAAGCTGGCCCGCTCGATCGACGACGTGAAGGCGCTGGCCGGCCAGATCCTCGGCATGCAGCTCAAGACCCACCAGACCGGCCCCGACGGCCAGAAGGTGCGGCGCCTGTACATCGAGGAAGGCGCGGACATCCGCAAGGAGTACTACGTCTCGCTCGTGACCGACCGCGCCAGCCAGAAGGTGGCGTTCATCGCGTCCAGCGAGGGCGGCATGGACATCGAGGAGGTCGCCCACTCGACCCCCGAGAAGATCGTCACCGAGCTGGTCGACCCGCTCACCGGCCTCGGCGAGGCCCAGGCGCGCAAGATCGCCGCGGCCATCGGCCTGCCCGAGGGCTCGCAGGCCCAGGCGGTGAAGCTGTTCCAGGACCTGTACCGCTGCTACATGGAGACCGACGCGTCGCTGGTCGAGATCAACCCGCTCAACTGCGACAGCAAGGGCCAGCTGATCGCGCTCGACGCCAAGTTCAACTTCGACGCCAACGCGCTGTTCCGCCACCCCGAGATCGTCGCGTACCGCGACCTCGACGAGGAGGACCCGGCCGAGATCGAGGCCAGCAAGTTCGACCTGAGCTACATCAGCCTCGACGGCAACATCGGCTGCCTGGTCAACGGCGCAGGCCTGGCGATGGCCACGATGGACACGATCAAGCTGTTCGGCGGCGAGCCGGCGAACTTCCTCGACGTGGGCGGCGGTGCGACCGCCGAGAAGGTCACCGAGGCCTTCAAGATCATGCTCAAGAACAAGAGCGTGAAAGGCATCCTCGTCAACATCTTCGGCGGCATCATGAAGTGCGACACCATCGCCGAGGGCGTGATCGCCGCCTGCAAGGCGGTGAACCTGTCGGTGCCGCTGGTGGTGCGCATGAAGGGCACCAACGAGGACCTGGGCAAGAAGATGCTCGCCGAGTCGGGCCTGCCGATCATCAGCGCCGACACGATGGCCGAAGCCGCGACCAAGATCGTCGCCGCGGTGAAGTAAACGGGGCACGACATGAGCATCCTGATCAACAAGGACACCCGCGTCATCACGCAGGGCATCACCGGCAAGACCGGCCAGTTCCACACCAAGGGCTGCCAGGCCTACGCGAACGGCAAGAACTGCTTCGTGGCGGGCGTGAACCCCAAGAAGGCCGGCGAGAGCTTCGAGGGCATCCCGATCTACGCCAGCGTCAAGGACGCCAAGGCGCAGACCGGCGCGACCGTCAGCGTCATCTACGTGCCGCCGGCCGGCGCGGCCGACGCGATCTGGGAGGCGGTCGAGGCCGACCTCGACCTGGTGGTGTGCATCACCGAGGGCATCCCGATCAAGGACATGCTCATGGTGCGCAACAAGATGAAGCTCAAGGAGGCCCAGGGCGGCAAGAAGACGCTGCTGCTCGGCCCCAACTGCCCCGGCGTGATCACGCCCGAGGAGATCAAGATCGGCATCATGCCGGGCCACATCCACCGCAAGGGCCGCATCGGCGTGGTCAGCCGCTCCGGCACGCTCACCTACGAGGCGGTCGCGCAGCTGACCGAGATCGGCCTGGGCCAGTCGAGCGCGGTGGGCATCGGCGGCGACCCGGTCAACGGCCTGAAGCACATCGACGTGATGAAGGCCTTCAACGACGACCCCGACACCGACGCCGTGATCATGATCGGCGAGATCGGCGGCCCCGACGAGGCCGACGCGGCACGCTGGTGCAAGGCCAACATGAAAAAGCCGATCGTCGGCTTCATCGCCGGCGTCACCGCGCCGCCGGGCAAGCGCATGGGCCACGCCGGCGCGCTGATCAGCGGCGGCGCCGACACCGCCGACGCCAAGCTGGCCATCATGGAGGAGTGCGGCTTCAAGGTCACGCGCAACCCGTCGGAGATGGGCCGCTTGCTCAAGGCACTGCTCTGAGCCTGCCCGGGCTTCCTTCTCGTTTCCTGGAGGAGAAGGGACCGCCATGGAAAGCTTCATGACCGCCGCGTTCTGGATCGCGGTCGGGCAGATCATCCTGATCGACATCCTGCTGGGCGGCGACAACGCGGTGGTCATCGCGCTGGCCTGCCGCAAGCTCGACCCCGCGCAGCGCATGAAGGGCATCCTGTGGGGCACGGTCGGCGCGATCGTGCTGCGCGTGGTGCTGATCTTCTTCGCCCTGACGCTGCTGGCGATCCCCTTCCTCAAGATCGTGGGCGCGATCCTGCTCGTGTGGATCGGCGTGAAGCTGCTGCTGCCCGAGGACGACGACGCGCACGGCAACATCGAGGCCAGCGACCGGCTCTGGCAGGCGGTGCGCACCGTGATCGTCGCCGACCTGGTGATGAGCGTCGACAACGTGATCGCGATCGCGGGCGCGGCCCAGGCGGCCGGCGGCGGGCACGAGATGCCGCTGGTCATCTTCGGCCTGCTGGTGTCGATCCCGATCATCATCTTCGGCAGCCAGTTGGTGATCAAGCTGATGGACCGCTTCCCGCTCATCATCACCGGCGGCGGGATGCTGCTGGGCTGGATCGCCGGCAGCATGGCTGTCACCGACCCGGCCCTCAAGGACGTGATCCCGCTGCCCGGCGACCTGTCGGTCGACATGCTCAAGTACTCGGCGGGTGCGGCTGGCGCGCTGCTCGTGCTGGGCATCGGCAAGGCGCTTGCCGGCCGCCGGCGCGCGGCCCAGCCCGGCTGATCCGGGCGGCCCCATGGCACCCCAGGACCGGCTCGCCGGGCGCCGCGCCGACCCGCGCCGCGTCGCGCAGCGCGTCCGGGCGTCGCCATGAGGCCACCCGCCGGCCCGCCCGAGCCGGCGGCCGTCGGCCCGTATCGCCTCGAGGCCGCGCTGGCCCGCGGCCCGCTCGGCGCCACGTACCGGGCCCGGGACGCCCATGGCGTGGTGGTCGCGCTGAAGGTCCTCGACCTTGGCGCCACGCCCGACGCGCCGCACCGCTTCGAGCGCGAGGCCGCGATCGTGGCGCGGCTGAGCCACCCCGCGATCGCCGCCGGACTCGGGCATGGGCGCGACGGCGCGCTGGGCTGGATCGCCACGGCGTACGTCGCGTCGGGCGACCTGCGCCGCCGCCTTGCCGCCGGGCCCGAGACGCTGGCGCCGGGCGCGATCCTGGCCCTGGGCGCCCGCCTGGCCGAGGCGCTGGAGCACGCGCACCGAGCCGGCGTCGTGCACCGGGACGTCAAGCCGGGCAACGTGCTGGTCGACCTGGACGCCGACCGGGTCCAGCTGGTCGACTTCGGCGTGGCGGCCCTGCACGACGCCCTGCGCACGCGCACCGGCGCGCTGGCCGGCACCCCCGCCTACATGGCCCCCGAGCTGCTCGCCGGCGCCGCGCCCGACGCCGCGGCCGACGTGTACGCGCTGGCGGCCACCCTCTACGAATGGATCGCCGGGCGGCCGCCGCACCGCGCCGCCACGCTCGGCGAGCTGTTGCGTCAGGTCGCGCAGGTACCGGTGTCGCCGCCTTCGCACTGGCGTCCGGGCGTCCCGGCGGCGTGCGACGCGGTGCTGATCGGCGCGCTTGCGCGGGAACCGGCGCGGCGGCCACGCACCGCCGCAGCTTTCGCGGCGGCCCTGCGACGCGTGTCCGCGACCCTCGAGGCAGGCAACTAGGCCCCGGCGGCGGGCGCGCCGGCCGTGCAGCCGCTCACGCCAGGCGGCGGACCCCCCCGCCGCCGCGCCCAGCCGCGTGAACCATTCACGGGGCGAACCGGAGCAAAATCCCGGCCTCCTCGACGCCCCCGGCCCATGTCCGCCCCTGCGACCCACGGCTCGCTGAGCTACGACTTCTTCGCTGTCTCCGACCCCGGCCGCACGCGCAGCAACAACGAGGACTCGGTGGCCGTCGACGAGGGACCCGGCGTTGCGGTGCTGGCCGACGGCATGGGCGGGTACAACGCCGGCGAGGTCGCCAGCCAGATGGCCACCGGCTTCATCAAGACCGAACTCGGCCGCTGGCTGACCGAGGCGGCCGGCACGGCCAGCGATGCCGATGTGCGCCGCGCGATGGACATCTGCGTGGACAACGCCAACCGCGCGATCTTCAACGCCGCCAACGCCAACCCCCAGTGCGCCGGCATGGGCACGACGCTGGTGGTCGGCGTGTTCCGCGAGCAGCGCCTGCTGCTCGGCCACGTGGGCGACTCACGCGCCTACCGGCTGCGCCAGGGGCGGCTGCAGCAGCTCACCCACGACCACTCGCTGCTGCAGGAACAGATCGACGCCGGCCTGCTCACGCCCGAGCAGGCGGCCTTCTCGGCCAACAAGAACCTCGTCACGCGCGCGGTCGGGGTGGAAGACACGGTCCTGCTCGAGACCCACGTCCACGACCTCCTGCCGGGCGATCTCTACCTGCTATGCTCCGACGGGCTGTCGGACATGCTCGACGACGAAACCATCGCGCAGCTCCTGGGCGCCCACGAGCCGCTCGACGACGTCGCCGGCGCGTTGGTCGACGCGGCCAACGACGCGGGAGGCAAGGACAACATCTCGGTGGTGCTGGTGCGGGTGCGCGGCGGATCGCCGGGACCCCGTACCTGGTGGCCCTTCAAGCGCTGAGCGGCGCATCGGGATGAACGCGTGCAGGGAGCCCCGCGCCGCGCGCGGCAGGCGGGATACAACGACGACTCGAGGTTGAAGGTATGGGCAAGCTGGTGGTGTCGCTCGACGGCGTGGTCATCAAGGAGGTCCAGGTCACCAAGGACAAGACCACGCTAGGCCGCCGTCCGTACAACGACATCGTCATCGACAACCTCGCCGTGAGCGGCGAGCACGCGGTGCTGCAGATGGTGGGGGCCGACGTCTTCATCGAGGACCTCAACAGCACCAACGGCACCTACATCAACGGCAAGGCCGTCAAGAAGCAGCTGCTGGCGCACAACGACACGATCGAGATCGGCAAGTACAAGATCAAGTACCTGGTCGAGGACGGCACCGACTACGAGAAGACGATGATCATGAAGCAGGGCGCCGCGGCGTCCGGCGGCTTCGGTGCGCCGGCCCCTGCGTCGAACCCCGCGCTCATCCGCGTGCTCAACGGCGCCGCGGCCGGCCGCGAGGTGAGCCTGACCAAGGTCGTCACCACGGTCGGCAAGCCCGGCGTTCAGGTCGCCTCGATCACCAAGCGCCCCGGCGGCTACGTCATCGCCCACGTCGAGGGCGGCAGCCGCCCCACCATCAACGGCGCGCCGCTGGCCGGCGAGACCGTGCCGCTGCGCAATGGCGACGTCATCGAGCTCGCCGGCACGCAGATGCAGTTCGTCCAGCCCTGAGACCTGCGCGGGCGCGCCGAGGGCCCCGTGACCGTTTTCACGTGGCCGCCGTGCGTGGCGGGGGGATCGCCCGCCGGTCATCGAGACGCCGCGGGGGGTGCGCAATCCGCCGCTTGCCCGAAGGCCTGCGCGGCCCGACCATCCCGGTCCCTTGACGGTCGTCTGCCGGCCCGTGCGGGGCGCGCCCTGGGCTGAGGCCCGGCGTGCACCGGCCACCGGGCTCCCCTTTGCGTCATGTCCATTCGTGTCCTCGGCTGCTCGGGTGCCATTGCCGCTGGCAGCCGGACCACCTCCTTCCTGCTCGATGACCGCGTGCTGATCGACGCCGGCACCGGCGTCGGCGACCTCGAACTCGAGGCGCTCGCGCGCATCGACGACATCCTGCTGAGCCATTCGCACCTCGACCACGTGGTGTCGATCGCGCTGCTCGCCGACAGCGTCATGCGCGTGCGCGAGGGCCGCCCGCCGATCCGCGTGCGCGGCCTGCCCGCCACGCTGCAGGCGCTGCGCGAGCACATCTTCAACGGCGTCATCTGGCCCGACTTCACCCGTCTGCCGAGCGCCGACAAGCCGATCCTCGAGCTGCTGCCCTTCGAGACCGGCGAGGTGCTCGAGATCGGCGGCCGGCGCATCGAGGTGCTGCCCGCGTCGCACACGGTGCCGGCGGTCGGCTTCGCCGTCGAAGGCGCGAACGGCTGGTGGGTCTTCACCGGCGACACCGGTCCCAACGCCGCGTTGTGGAAGCGCCTGGCGCAGCTCAAGCTCGCGCACCTGGTGATCGAGACCGCGTTCAGCGACGAGGAGAAGCAGCTCGCCCGCATCAGCCGGCATCTGTGCCCGGCCGCGCTCGGATTCGAGCTGCAGTTCCTCGGCGGTCCGCTGAACGACAAGGTCGACGTGTGGATCACCCACATCAAGCCCGGCGAGACCGAGGCGGTGATGGAGCAGATCGGCGCGCTGGGCACCCCGCACCGCATCCGCGCACTGCAGGCCGGCAGCGAGATGTCGCTGGCCTGACCGGTCCGCCCGCCGGGCCCCTGGGCGGCGCCTGGCTCCTGCCTTCGCAGTCGTCGCTGCCGCGGCGCCGGCTCCGGCCTGAACTGGCCGGCCTTTGGCCCCCTCATCGACGCATCGCGTCACCCCGATCCGGCGCACAGTGACCAAACGCGTCACCTGATGAGCGGAAACCGTCGGCGGTTCGACCGGCGGCCGTGACCCAGGTCACGCTCCACCCCCCGATTGCGCTGGCATGGCCCCTGCATTTGGAGGGGTGCGCTTTCGCAACCCTTTTCTGCTCAGGAGCCTTTCATGACCCGCATGTCCCGCACCCTGAAGAAGGCCCAGGCCGGCTTCACCCTCATCGAACTGATGATCGTCGTGGCGATCATCGGCATCCTGGC
>JALOSQ010000019.1 GCA_025458335.1 Ideonella sp. | reverse complement strand
CGACAGCATCAGGCACGCTCCCGGATCGAGAAACTGAAGCGGCCGTCGTCCCCGCGGGCCAGGGCCAGGCGCTGCGACGCGGGCAGCGCGATGCGCGCGGCGGAGTAGTCGGCGGCGATCGGCAGTTCGCGCCCGCCGCGGTCGACCAGCACCGCCAGCTTCACGCTGGCGGGCCGACCGAAGTCGAACAGCTCGTTGATGACGGCGCGGATCGTGCGGCCGGTGTAGAGCACGTCGTCGACCAGCAGGATCGGCCGCCCGGCCACCTCGAAGGGCAGGCGGGTGGCGTCGGCCCCGGCCAGGCCCCGCGATCCGAAGTCGTCGCGGTGAAGGGTGGACGAAATCACGCCCGGGGCGTCGGGCAGCGCCAGGTCGCGATGAAGCCGTTCGGCCAGCCAGGCGCCGCCCGACCAGATGCCGACGAGCACGGTCGGGGGGGCGATGACGCCGCGCAGCCGCCCGAGGAGCTCGACATAGAGCGCTTCGGCATCGAGCGAGAGGGAGCCAGGGGCGCTCACCGGGGCAGGCCCTCCAGGAACTGGCGCAGGATGACGGCCGCACTCGCGGCGTCCAGATCGCCGCCGGCGTCCAGGCCGCGTCGGGCCTCGACCGTGCTGTAGCGCTCGTCGACCTCGTGGACCGGCAGCGGCGCGAGGTGCTCGCGCAGACGACGGGCGAAGTCGCGTGCCCGGCGGGTGTTGCGGTGTTCGGCCCCATCCGGGTGAAAGGGCACGCCCACGACGAGGCCGGCGGGTTGCCAGTCATGCACGAGCCGGGCCACCTCGTGCAGGCGGGCCTCGCCCTGGCCGGTCAGGTGTCCGAGCGGCCGCGCATCGCGGGTGACGGTGTTGCCGGTCGCCACGCCGACGCGGCGCACGCCGTAGTCGAGCGCGAGGAACACCTGCGCCGGCCGGATCGACGGCGGCGGCTCGGCCAGCGCCGCATTCACGGCAACGCCCTCCGCGCGCGGCCGGGCGGGCGGCAGGCCCCAGGGTGACCGGCCGCGTTCACGCGTGACCTGCCTGCTGCGACAGCATCGTCGTGTCGATGCCGAGCAGCCCCATCGCCCGGTCGTAGCGCTGCTCGACCGGCGTGTCGAAGATGATCTCGGGCACGGCCTGCACGGTCAGCCAGCTGTTGCGGCCGATCTCGTCCTCGAGCTGGCCGGCGCCCCAGCCGCTGTAGCCCAGGGTCACCAGGATGCGGCGCGGCCCGCCACCGGCCGACAGCGCCTCCAGCACGTCCTTGCTGGTGGTCATTTCCAGGCCGCCCGGGATCGACAGGGTCGAGTTGTAGTGACCTCCCTCCTCGCCCAGCCGCTCGTGCAGGACGAAGCCACGCTCCGTCTGCACCGGCCCACCGAAATACACCGGCACGTCGGAGAGCTCGGGTCGGTCGAGGGAAAGCTCGACCTTCTCGAACAGGTTCTTGAGCTTGATTTCGATCGGCTTGTTGATCACCAGGCCCAGCGCGCCGCGCTCGTTGTGCTCGCACAGGTAGACCACGGTGCCGGCAAACATGTCGCTGCCCATGCCGGGCATGGCGATCAGGAACTGGTTCGTGAGGTCGATCGCCGCGCCCGTCATGGCCTCAGTGTAGACCTGCGGCAGACTGCGGCCATGTCCCGCCGAACCGATCCCGACCCGCGCGAGGAGACCGTCGACGCCGCCCTGGTGTGGCTGCGGCGCGACCTGCGCCTGGAGGACCAGGCCGCCCTCGCCGCTGCCTTGCGCTCGGCGCGGCAGGTCCACGCCGCCTTCGTGTTCGACCGCGACATCCTGGACCCGCTGCCGCGCGCCGACCGGCGGGTCGAGTTCATCCGCGAGGCCCTCGTGCAACTCGACGAGGCGCTTGCCACGGCAGCGCGTGCCGCCGGCATCGAGGGCGCGCGGCTGATCGTGCGCCACGGCTGGCCGCGCGACGAGGTCCCGGCGCTGGCCCAGGCGCTGCGCGTGCAGGCCGTGTACGCGAGCCACGATGACGACCCGGCCGCGCTCGCGCGCGACGCGCAGGTGCGCGGGCGGCTCGCCGAGGCCGGCATCGCGCTGCACACGGTCAAGGACCACGTGATCTTCGAACGCGACGAGGTCATGACCGCGGGTGGAACACCCTATGGCGTGTTCACCCCCTACCGCAACGCCTGGCTGAAGCGCCTGGAGGCCCGACACTTCGAGCCCCACCCGGTCGGGCCCCACGCCGGGCGGTTCGCGCCGAGGCCGGCGGGCATGTCGCTGACCAGCAGCGACGGTGGTGTCCCGCCGCTGGAGGCCATCGGCTTCGAGCCCACCAACCTGTCGGCGCTTCGGCTGCCGCTGGGCGAGCGCGGCGGCCAGGCGCTGCTGGCCGACTTCCTGCACCGCATCGAGGCCTACGAGGAGCACCGGAACTTCCCGGCCGTGAAGGGGCCGAGCTACCTGTCGGTGCACCTGCGCTTCGGCACGGTCTCGATCCGCCAGCTGGTGCGCGAGGCATGGCACCGTCGCCACGCGGGTTCGCGCGGCGCCGACGTGTGGCTGTCCGAGCTGATCTGGCGCGACTTCTATCACCAGGTCCTGCACCACCATCCGCGTGTCGTGAACGCCGCGTTCCGACCGGAGTACGACCGTATCCGCTGGGAGCACGGCCCGCATGCCGAAGCCCTGTTCGAGGCCTGGTGCGAGGGCCGCACCGGATACCCGATCGTCGATGCGGCCATGGCTCAGATCAACCAGACCGGTTACATGCACAACCGGCTGCGCATGATCGTCGCGAGCTTCCTCACCAAGGACCTGGGCATCGACTGGCGCCGCGGCGAGGCGTACTTCGCCCGGCACCTGCTGGACTTCGACCTGGCCGCCAACAACGGCGGGTGGCAGTGGGCGGCCTCCACCGGCTGCGACGCGCAGCCGTATTTCCGGATCTTCAACCCGGTGTCTCAGAGCGAGAAGTTCGACCCGCAGGGACGCTTCATCCGGCGCTACCTGCCGGTGCTGGAACCGCTGCCCGACCGCGCCGTGCACGCCCCCTGGACCGCACCGGCACTCGAGCTGCAGGCGGCGGGCCTTGCGCTGGGCCGCGACTACCCGCTGCCGGTCGTGCAGCACGACGAAGCCCGCACCCGGACACTGGCGCGCTACGCGGTCGTCAAGTCGGCACGCTGACGGGCGCGCCCGCGCCGGCCGGCGCGGGCGCGGACGTGGGCGGGCTAGAAGAGTTCGACGCCGCCGACCTTCTCGGTCTCGACGAGCGCACCCTCGAGGACCAGGGCTGCGTGGCTGCACACCCGGTTTCGGCCCTGACCCTTGGCGTAGTACACGGCCCGGTCGGCACGCTCGAACGCGACCGCGGGTGAATCGTGCGGCCGCAGCTCGGTGTAGCCGACGCTGACCGTGATGCGGCCGACCTGCGGAAACGGAAACGCCTCCGTGTGGGAGCGCAGGCGTTCGAACACCCCGCACGCAGCCTCCTCGTCGCGACATCGCACCAGCGCGACGAACTCCTCGCCACCAAAACGGTAGAGCTGGTCCCGATAGCGGAAGCTGCCGCGCATCAGGCGCGCGAGCAGCAGCAGCACCTCATCGCCGATCAGGTGGCCGAAGCGATCGTTGACCGACTTGAAGTGGTCGATGTCGATCACGCCGAGATAGTGACGACCAGGCTGCGCCGTGCGGCGCCCCGCCGCCTGGTCCATCGGCAGGCCGGGCTCGTCGCCCGGCGTCATGGCCTCGCCCAGGGCCTTCAGGAAGGAGTCGTCGAAACTCTTTCGATTGAGCAGTCCGGTCAGCATGTCGCGCTCGCCGTAGTCGAGCAGGGCATGGAAATTCCGGTAGATGCGCAGGATGCTGCCGACGACACGCACCTGCTCGCTGCCCAGCGGCGCGGCGGTGTCGACCTCGAGCACGCCGAATTCCTCATGGTCGCTGCCGACCGGGAAGACGCAGCGGTACAGGTTGCCCAGGCGCGCCTGCACCGGCTCGCCGCCGTCGAGTGCGGCACACCGCAAAGGTTCACTCTCCAGGGGCGGCAGGTCGTCGAGGTCGAACCAGGCCGGGTCCGACCGTGCGATCGCGACGCCGGGGCCGAGGTACGCCCGCGTGAGCCAGCGCAGCCGGCCCGGCTCGCCGACGCGTCGGTAGACGGCACAGGCCGCCGGCCGCAGGAGGTCCTGGATGGCCTGCACCAGCGTGACGTCCACGACGTCACGGTCGCGCGAGCCGGTCAGGCCGGCGAGATGGTCGACGAGAGCGGACATCCGGGTACGGCGGAAAGGAAACGGTGAGCGATGGAGGTCACGCGGTCAACGGCACCGGTGCCGCATGCGCGTAGCGACGAACGAGCGCGAGCAGTTCGTCCTCCGAGTATGGCTTCCCGAGGTAATGGTCGACGCCGAGTTCAGCGGCGTAATCGCGGTGCTTCTGCGCGATTCGGGAGGTGATCATGATCACCGGCAGGCTGCGCAGCCGCACGTCGGTGCGCACGTTGCGAACCAGGTCGAAGCCGTCCATTCGCGGCATCTCGATGTCGGTCAGCACCACCGACGGGCGTTCCTCGCCGAGGCGCTCGATGGCCTCGAGGCCGTCCTTCGCCAGCGCGACCCGATAGCCTTCACGCACCAGCAGGCGCTGCGTCACGCGCCGCACGGTCAGCGAGTCGTCGACCACCAGCACCAGCGGTGCCGGCGCCGCCGCCGGCAGGCCCGCGGGCAAGGACGCCCCACGCCCAGGCTCCTGCTCGATCGCCGCCGAGCCGGTCATCGCCGCGTGGGCAGCGTCCCCGTACGCCGTGGCCAGCGCCACCGGGTTGTAGATCAGGGCGATCGCGCCGGACGCCAGCACCGTCATGCCGGCGAGGCCCGGCAGCCTCGCGAGTTGGGGGCCGAGGTTCTTGACAACCACTTCCTGGGTGCCCAGCACTTCGTCCACGTGCAGCGCCACGCGCTGCTGGGCGCTGCGGATGATCACCAGCGGCCGGCTGCGCCCGCCCAGCTCGTGACTCCGGGCGCTCTGGTGCAGCAGCGCCCCGAGCCAGTGAAAGGGCAGGCTCGCCTCGCCGAGCGGGTAGTGGCCGCTGGCGTAGGCCTGCTCCAGTTCCGCGGGCGAGGCACGGCGCACCATCTCGACCAGGGTGGCCGGCACCGCCACGTTGGTCTCGCCACAGCGCAGCATCACGACCTGGGTCACCGCGGTGGTCAACGGCAGCACGACCTTGAACGCCGTACCCTGCCCGGGCGCGGAGGCGGTCTCGATGCGCCCGCCCATCGCGTTCACCTCGGAGCGCACCACGTCCATGCCGATGCCGCGACCGGCGAGCTCGGTCACGGACCCGGCGGTGGAGAACCCCGGCGTGAAGATGAGCTGCGCGAGCTCGGCATCGCTGTAGTCCACGTTCCCGCCGAGCAGGCCCATGGCCACGCCCTTGTCGCGGATGCGCGCGAGGTCGAGTCCGGCGCCATCGTCGCGAAACTCGATGCTGACGTCGTTGCCTTCCTGGGTGAGCGACACGACGATCTGACCGGCATCCGGCTTGCCGGCCGACACCCGCTGGGCCACCGGCTCGACCCCGTGCGTCACCGCGTTGCGCAGCAGGTGCTCGAAGGCGGGCGTCATGCGGTCCAGCACGCCGCGGTCGACCTCGATGCCCCCGCCGACGATGTCGAGCCGCACCTGCTTGCCGGTCTCCTTGGCCGCCTGGCGCACCACCCGGTACAGGCGCTCCGACAGGCTCTCGAACTCGACCATGCGGGTGCGCAGCAGGTCGTCCTGCAACTCGCGCGTCAAGCGCGCCTGCGCGGCCAGCTCGTCCTCGGCCGACTCGACCGCGCGCTGGAGGTTCCGGTAGACCGTGCCGACGTCGTTGACCGACTCGGCCATCATCCGCGTCAGTTCCTGGAAGCGGGTGAAACGGTCGAACTCCAGCGGATCGAACGGCTGGGCGGCGGCCCGCGCCGCCTCGCGGCGGGTCGACATCTGCGTCTCGGCCTGCAGCTCGATGTCGCGCAGTTGCTCCCGCAGGCGCGCCAGGTTGTCGGTGAGGTCGCCGAGCGACGAGCGGATCTGGTGGACCCCGGCCTCGATGCGCGAGCGCGTCACGCTCACCTCGCCGGACAGCCCGACCATGCGCTCCAGCACGGGCGTGCGCACGCGCACGGCCGAGGCGGCGAGCGTCGCGGCCCGTTCCGCCGGGCTCTCCTGCGTCGACTCGGGCGCACGAACGTTCAGGAACCGGTCCCAATCGGGCTCGGGCAGGTCGCGCGGGGCAGCTCCAGGCGTCGGCAGGGCGGGCGGCTGGAGCTCCAGCGCTGGCATCTCGAGCACCGGCAGCGCCGGCAGGCCGAACCCCGTGGCCGGTCCGGTGACCTCCTCGTCGATGGCGCCCGAGGTCGCCGCCTGGTCGGCCGCCGCCTCGTCGGTCTGCGGCTCGGACGCCTCGGCAGCAGCGGCAGGCGGCGCACCGCCATCGGCGACACCGGGCGCCATCTCGGCCGGCCCGAAGTCGTCGGGCACGTCTGCCGTGGCTGCGGCCTGCGCCTGCGCGGGTGCCGACGGCTCGCTCCACCCGCTGCCGGTCGCCGGCGACCCGACAGCCACGCCCAACGCGGCGGGCTCCGGAGCCGCCGCGTCCGCGTCGACTGCCGGCGACGCCTGCGAAGGCTGTTCGGCCGGGGGCGCATCGCCCTCGCGCGCCTCGGCGGCCATCCGTTCGGCAACCGCGCTCGCCGCCGCGTCGTAGGCACTCGCATCCCTCGCGCGCAGCGCCTCGAGCGCCGCCGTCAACGCATCGCTGCGGGCATGCAACTCGTCGAGCGCCTCGGCCGAGACCGGCAGGGCCGCGAGCAGGTCCTCGATGCGCGCCTCCATCCGGTGCGCCATCTCGCCCAGGCGCATGGCCCCGGCGAGCCGCGCGCCGCCCTTGAGCGTATGCAGCGTCCGCAGGCACGCGGTCGCCGGCGCCGAGTGCTGCGGCTGGCGGGTCCAGTCGCGCAGTCGCGCCGCCAGCTCGGGCAGGAGCTCACCGGCCTCTTCATCGAAGACGGGGAACAGCTCCGCATCGACCGCATCCACGGCATCCAGGTCATCGTCGACCCGCCACGGGGCGGCCGACGCGAACCGCGCAGGTCCCACGGCCGCGACGGCCTCGGCGGGCGGCGGCGTCAGCGCTGCAGGAACGACGGCCTCGACCGGTGCGGCCTGCACCGGCGGCAGGTCGACGGCGTCGGGCCAGGCCGGCGCGCCGGCGTCATCGTGCGCGGGCGGCGGGGTCTCGGTCGCCTCGGCCACGGGCAGGCGATCGGTCACGGCGTCTGGCCACCAGGACGGGGTTCCGGTGGGCCACTCCTCCGCGGTCCCGGCCCGCACCGGTGCCGCCGGCGACCCCAAGGCCGGCGCGGCGCCGAGGTCGTATGCCGGCATGTCGGAATCGGCATCCGGCGAGCGCTCGTCCCGGGCGGCGGCCGCGGCCACGCCCGCGCCGGAGGCGTCCTCCGAGACCAGGGCGTCGGCACGCTGCCGTGCCTGCGCGCGTTCGGCCATCCCACGCTCGTGCTCGCCGAGGCGCTCGAGCAGCGCAGGCGCCATGCTGCGCAGGAAGCCGGCCGCGAACTGGTGAAGAAGCCGGCGGATCTCCTCGGCCACCTCGACGAACAGGCGACCTTCATCGGGATGCCCGTACCCGGCTTCGTTCGACTGCGCCAGCACGGCCTCGAAACGCCGGGCCAGTTGAGACAGCTCGACAAAGCCCACGGTCGCCGAGCTGCCGCCCAGCGAATGCGCCAACGCCACCGCCGTGTCGCCCACGGGGCGGTGCGTCTCCATCGCCCACTCGGCGACCTCGGTCGTCAGCCGCCGTGACAGCTCGTCCGCCTCGTTCAGATAGATGTTGAACAGGGGGATCGGCACGCGCAACGGACCGATCACCTTGACGTCTTCGGCATCGGCCGCTGGTGGCAATGGGCCAGCCTCGTCCTGGTCCGTTCCCTGGTCCGTTCCACCGGTCGGTCGGGCCGTCGCCTCGTCCAAGTCCCGGTCGTCGCGGGGCGCGGCCTGAGGCTGCGGCTCGACCTGCACCGCTTCGGCTTCCACCGCCTCGGCCTGTACCTGTTCGGCCCGGACCGCTTCGGCTTGCACCTCCTGAGCCTGCCTCGGCTCGGGTTGCGACGCGTTGTTCGCCGCGCCCTCCGGTCCGCGCGCCACGAAGCCGGCCACGGGGATCGGCTCGAGCCAGCGATCCAGTTCGGACACCACCAGGTCGACGCCCGGACGGTCCGCGACGGGCACCGGCAGGACCGGCAACTCTGCCTCAGTCGTCCCGAGGTCGAGCTCGATGCGCTCGATGTCGACCGCCGGCAGCGAAAGGACGGCCTCTGTCAATTCAGGGACCGCGAGGCGATCCGGTATGCCGGACACCTCGGGCAGTGCCGGTTCGGCGGGCGGCGTCACGGAGACGGCTTCGTCGAGCGACAGGACAGGCAGGTCCGACGGCCACGCCGGGGCAGGCCCGGCTTCCGAGGCCGCCTCGACCGTGGATTCGGCGACGGGGGCCGCGGGCGGCTCCACCTGATCGAGCAGCAACGGGAAATCGAGCGTCGGCTCGGAGCGCTCGAGGCCGGCGTCGGCGCCATCACCCGGGGCCGGTCCGCCGAGCGCCTGCCCCGCCGGCACGGGCTCGGGAGACGGCTCGGGCCCGGAGATGGCACCCAGGTCGAGGTCCGCGGCGCTGGGCAGGTCCGGCGGCAGCCCGGGCGCCGCGGTGTCGACCGCGCCCTCGGCGCGTTCGGTCGCCGGTTGCCATGCCGGCGGCTCGCTGCCCGTGGGGCTGGCCGGCTCGGCGGCGGCCGCCGCCGGGGCCGTATCCACTGGTCCGTCGGCCGGGGCCGCGACGGTCGCCGCGGCGGGCGGGGCGGCCTGCCCGCCGACGGCGGCGGGTGGGACGGCTGGCCCGCCGACGGCGGCGGCCGCCTCCTGGACCGGGCGCGCCGACCGTTCGGCATCGCGCCCCTGTTCCACCGCCTCGACCCATTCGGCAAGCTGCCCCACCGCGAAGGCCGTGAAGCCGGTCAGTGCTTCGTCGGCCGGTCGCTGTTCGGCCAGCCGGGTGTTGAAGACCTGCTCGCAGGCCCACGCCGCCTCGCCGAACTCCCGCAACCCGACCATGCGCGAGCTGCCCTTGAGGGTGTGGAAGCCACGACGGATCGTCGTCAGCAGCGACAGGTCGTGGGGCGCATACGCCACCTGCATCTGCGCCGCCTCGATCTCGCCGATGACCTCGCGCGCCTCCTCGAGGAAGACCTGGCGCATGTCGTCGTCCTCACCGGGCGCGGCCGGCAGCGGCGCCTGCGGTGTACCCCCGGGCAGCGGCTCGAGCACATCCAGTGGCGTCGAGGCGCTGTTGACGAAGTCGGCGAGCACCTCCGAGACGCGCTCCAGCGCGGCGCTGGCCGTGGGCCCGTCGCCGTCCGCGCCCTGGGCCTCGGCCAGCGCCGAGCGCGCCCGGGAGACGGTCTGGGCGAGCCCCGCACTGTCGGCGATCTGGGCTTGCTGCGCGAGGCGGTCGAGGTCGCGCGACACGGTCTCGAGCGCGAGGTCGCCGCGGGCGGCGCCAAACGCCAGCGCCTGCGCCTGTTCCACGAGCAGGGCTTCCACCGGAGCCGCCGCGGACGCGGCCGGACGCGGCACGCGGCCCATCAGCGTCTCGAGCGTGCGCGATTCGGGGTCGTAGACGAACAGCGTCTTGGCCATCTGGGGCTGAACGCTGAGCATGTCGATCAGGAAACCGAGCGCCCCGAGGTTGCCCGCGAGCCGCGTGAAGATGGGTGTCGGGTCCTGCCCGGGTCCGGCCGCCAGCAGGCCCTCGACCTCCTCGCGCAGGTGCACGAGTGCCTGCTCACCCGCCTCGATGCCCAGCACCGACAGCACGCCACGCATGGCGCCGAGCTTGGCGGGCACCGGGATGAGCGACTCGCGCTGCTCGGGCTGCCGGAAGTGGTCGTCGATCGCCTTCTCGACCTCGGACAGCGACGCGCGCAGTTCCTGGACCACGCTGCCCATGGTCTGACGGTCGGAGACCCGCCGGTACAGGTCCTCCATCCAGGGCTCGAGCGGCTCGGCCTCCTGGCCGCCGACCACCGCGGAGACCCGCTCGGCCAGCCGGACGACGCGATCGCGCAGCTGCGGATCGTCCAGGTCGCCATCCTCGAGCGAGGCCTCGAGCGACAGCAACCCGGTGGCGACTTCCATCGCGAGAGCGGGCGACGGAACCTCGGCGGTCGCGGCCGTGGCGGCCTGCTGCAGCGCCTCGGCCAGCCGCTCGCCGGCCGGGTACAGGCGACGCAGCGAGTCGCCGACCAGCAGGAACTGCTCGGCCAGGCCGCCGCTTCGCAAGGCATCGCCCGACGCAACCGCCGACCAGCTGTCCTTGGCGGCCGCCACACGCTTGCGCGCCTGGGTCAACCAGGCCGGGTCGAAGCGGCCGAGGCTGGTGGCGGCGTAGGCCACCGGCCGGTGCCGGGCCAGGCCGTAGGCCTGCCGCACCGCCGCCAGGCGCGGGGCCAGTCGCCCGTCGCCGGGCGACGCGCTTTGCGCGCAGAAGAACAGCAGGTCCTGCGCCAGCCGCTCCGACACGGCGGTCTCGCCGCGCTCCAGGGCCCTGAGCTGGGCCAGCAGCCGCGAACCCATGCGCTTGCTGTAGACATCGGGCTGCAGCAACGCCGTGGACTTGGCCTCGAAGAAGGCTGCCGCCAGGCGCCACAGGTGGGCGGCCTGCGCCGAGCCGGCTCCGGCCCCGAGCTCCGCGCACAGATCACCCATGCGGCGGTAGGCGTGGCGAGGCTCGCCGCGCAGCGTCATCAGCAACTGGTGCTCGAAACGCATGCGGCTGTCCTCGCTGGCCGCACGGGGGCGCGCCACGGGGTCGGCGCCGAGGTCGCGCCAGGACCAGGACCCGGTCCACAGGTCGGCCGGATGCACCCGGTCCTGCGCCGCGAGCTCGGCCACGGCCCGGTACTGCGGGAACAGCGCCAGCGGGGACACCGGCTTGCCGGCGAGCGTGCGCGAGACGAAGTCGATCAGGGCGAACGACGCCCTCTCGAGGGTCTCGACCGCGGCGGGGGTCAGCCCGTGAACGGGCAACCCGAGGCGCTGCACCGCGGCCTCGCTGGCGCGCAGCAGGGTCGCGGCCGCCGGCATGCCCACCAGTTCCAGCGCTCCGGTGGACTGGTGGAAGGCCTGGCGGGCGGCGCGCAGGATGCCCGGGTCGACCGCGTCGACGTCGGACCCGCGGACGGCCTCGGCCTCGCGGAGGTGGCGCCGCAGCGCCTTGTGCGCGGCCTCCAGGCTGCGCCGGAGCTCGTCCTGCACCCAGGCCAGGGCACTGAGGTCGTCGCCTGGGGCGGTCGCGGCGGCGTCGGGCGTGTCGAGGTCCATGCGGGCGGAAAGGGCTGGGCTCGGAAGGGCGCGAAAGCGGGTTGTCGTGCAGCGGCCTCAGGCGATCCTGAACCGCTCGACCGACTGGCGCAACTCCTCGGCTGTGCGCGACAGCTCGCGCACCATCTGGGCCGTCGACCGCGTGCCCTCCTCGGTCTGCTCGGTCACCGCGAAGATGTGCTGGATGTTCGCCGCAACCACGTTGGCCGAGTTGGCCTCGGCGGTCGCCTCGCGCGAGATCTGGGCGATCAGGTCGGCCAGTCGGCGCGACACGCGGTCGATGTCGGCCAGCGCAGCACCGGCGTTGTCGGACAGGCGCGCGCCCTCGACCACGCCCTGGGTCGAGCGCTCCATGGCGGCCACGGCATCCTGCGTGTCGGTCTGAATGGCCTTGACGAGCGCCGCGATCTGCCGGGTGGCGTCGGCCGAGCGCTCGGCCAGCCGCTGCACTTCCTCGGCCACCACCGAGAAGCCGCGTCCCGCTTCGCCGGCCGACGCGGCCTGGATGGCGGCGTTCAGCGCCAGCACGTTGGTCTGCTCGGTGATGTCCGAGATCAGCTCGGTGATCTCGCCGATCTCCTGCGACGACTCGCCCAGGCGCTTGATGCGCTTGGACGTCTCCTGGATCTGGTCGCGGATCGCGTTCATGCCGCCGATCGTGTCCTGCACCGCCCGCAGGCCCGATTCGGCCGCCTGCCGCGACTGGCGCGCGACCTGGGCTGTTTCCTGGGCCTGGGCCGACACCGCATTGATGCGACCGGCCATCTGCAGCACCGACTCGCCGGTATCGCGGATCTCGCGCAGCTGCTCGGTCGACGCCGCCAGCAGTTCGGTCGAGTTGGCCTCGACCTGCTGCGTGGTGTCGGCCACGCGCTGCGCGACGCCCTGCACCTGGGCCACGAGGTTGCGCAGCTCCTCGACGGTGTAGTTCACCGAGTCGGCGATGGCACCGGTGATGTCCTCGGTCACGGTCGCCTGCTGGGTCAGGTCGCCTTCGGCCACCGTCTGCAGCTCGTTCATCAGCCGCAGAATGGCCGCCTGGTTGGCGTCGTTGACGCGCTTGGCCTCGAGCTGCTCGCCCTCGGCCTCCAGGCGCTGCGCCTCGGACAGCGCCGCGCGCTGCTGCTGGTCGCGCACGTACAGCCGCAGGAAGCCCCAGCCGCCGAACAGCACTGCCAGGGCGCTGGCGGCCATGACCGCCCAGTTGACCGGCGACACCCCGGTCGTGTCGCGCAGGCGCGTCTGCACGCCCTCGAGCGCCTGCCGCAGCGGCTCGCTGTCGGCCAGCAGGGCGGACTGGGCCTCGCGCGCCGACGCGAGGCCACGCACGTTGCCCAGCACGGTCTCGACGTCGGTGCGGGTGGGCTCGAACTGCTGCAGCACGGCGGCGGCTCGATCGCGGCTCGCCGCGTCGCGCGGCGGCGGCAGCCGCAACTCGGCGCTGCCGTTGGCGAGACCCTGCGCCACGTCGCGGAACACCTCGACGTCGCGGCCGAGGAGGAACGCCGACTCGGGGCTCACGCCCTCGACCGAGAGGAACTCGGTCGCGCTGCGCGACAGGCGCTGGGTCAGCATCACCAGCTGCCCTGCCGCGGCGAGCTCGTTGGGGCCGGCCTGCTGCTCGAACTTGCTCGCCGCCAGCGCCTCGGTCGACTCGAGCAGGGTGCCGGAACGCGCGTTGATGCTGCGGATGGCCTCGCTCGAGCGCGTGAGGGCCTGCTGCTGCGACAGGATCGTGCCGGCGTTGCGCTCGGTGCGTTCGACCAGCGGCACGACCGGCTCGAGCACGTCGCGGTCGTCGACGGGCAGCGCCGGGATCACGCCCTCGCCGGTCTGCAGGTCACGCACCGTCTGCGACAGCACGTCGACACTGCCCTTGACGTCGGGGAAGGCGGCCGCGCTGCCCTGCATCGCCTGCCCGACCAGCTTGGCCAGGCGTTGCGACTGCATCAGGGCCTGGCCGACCGCTGCGCTCTGCTGCGCGCCGCGGTTGGCGCCGATGAGGGTGAGCGCCGCCGTGAGCACGAAGCCGATCAGACCGAGCACGACCAATGCCGCCAGCACGCGCTGCTGCGCGTCCATCGACATTCCGCCGATCACCGGCAGGCCCGCCGGCTCGGGCAGGCGCGACTCCGCGGGGACCTCGACGCGCGTCTCGCTGAAACCACCGGCCTCCGACGGGGCTGCCTCCGTGATGATGGACGAGGGCGCCGCGCTGACCAGGGCCGCGGTGGCCGCGCGCCGATCGTCGGCCGCGTCGTCCCGGGCACGGAGGGTGGCGGCACCGACGGTGCGCTCGAACCGATCCTCTGGACCGAGGTCGATGTCGACACTGGTGGGCGACGGCGACGGCGCACGCGCGCGGCCACCCTTCTTGATGTCGTCCAGCATGTCGTCAAGCAAGCTCATGGGCGCCTCTTGGGGGTCAGGGCACGGTGCGGTGGTCCGCCGGGGTGCCTCACAGCCGCACGGCCGGCTGGTGAATGTTGCGGAAGGTCGGGTCCTCGGCGAGGGCCTGCAGCCGCAGTTCCTGCCAGGCTCGGCCCTGGGCATCGCGATAGCGCACGCCGACGAATGCCGGGCGGATCAGCGCCTGCTCGGCGTCGGGCGTCAGCTGCGACTCGTTTCGCAGTCCGGCGAGCCGGTCGATCAGCAGCGCGCAGTTGAGCTCGAGGGCCGCGTTGAAGCCGATCAGCCGGGCATCGGCCCGGTCGTCGACGTCCTGCGACACGCCCAGGAAAGCCGCCAAGTCGACCACGCCGTGCAGCCCGCCGCGCAGGTTGGCGACCCCGGCGAACCACGGCTGCGTGTGGGCCACCGGCTGCACCGGCGCCAGCGGGTAGATCTCGCCCGACTCGGCCAGCGGGAACAGCAGGCCCCGGCCGGCGCTCTCGACGGCCAGCCAGGCCCGCTGACGCTGCTCGTCACGTGCCTCGCGCAGGCGCTGCGCGAGCCGGCCCTGGAGGTCGCGCAGCGCTTCCTTGTTGGCCATCGCGCCACCTGGACCCTGAGAGCGGACGTCAGTCGAACGCGCGGATCTTCGCGGCGAGCTCGTCCGCGTCGACCGGCTTGACGATGTAGTCCCGCGCGCCCTGCCGCAGGCCCCAGACCTTGTCGGTTTCCTGGCCCTTGCTGGTGCACATGATCACCGGCACGCCGGCGTAACGCGGGTCGCGGGTGATCGAGCGGGTCAGCTGGAAGCCGTTCTGCCCCGGCATGACCACGTCCATCAGGATGAGGTCGGGCCTGTCCTCGGCCAGCCGGCGCATGGCCTCGTCACCGTTCTCGGCCGTGCGCACGCTGTAGCCGCGCTTGGAGAGCACGTCCGAAAGGAAGTGCAGCTCCGTCTTGGAGTCGTCCACGAGCAGGATCTTGCGGATCGGCATGGCGGGCCTCAGGCGTTCGGGGCGGGGGCGTCGGTCGCGTCCTGCGGATCGTGCCGCACGGCGCCGCGCCGGTGCTGCTGAACCGCGTTCAGCAGCTGGTCCTTCGTGAAAGGCTTGGTGAGATAGTCCTGGGAGCCGACCATGCGGCCGCGCGCCTTGTCGAACAGGCCGTCCTTCGACGACAGCATGATGACCGGCACGTCGGCGAAGCGCGGATTGCGCTTGATGATGGCGCAGGTCTGGTAGCCGTCCAGGCGCGGCATCAGGATGTCGCAGAAGATCAGGTCCGGGCCGTGGTCGTTGACCTTGGACAGGGCATCGAAGCCGTCCTCGGCCAGCACCACCTCGTAGCCGCCCTGGCGCAGGAAGATCTCGGCGCTGCGGCGGATCGTGTTACTGTCGTCGATGACCAGCACGCGGGCCGGGGCAGCGCCTTCGTGTTCACTCACCGCTGGCTCTCCCGGTTCGGGCCACCGTCAGATGGCGACCATCTCGAAATCTTCCTTGCGCGCCCCGCACTCCGGGCAGGTCCAGTTCATCGGCACCTGCTCCCACGGGGTGCCCGGCGCGATGCCGTGCTCCGGGTCGCCCGCCGCCTCGTCGTAGATCCAGCCGCAGATCAGGCACATCCAGGTTTTCGAGTTCTCTGGGGTCGACATGATGGGGGGCGTTCGGGTTGCGCTGATCACTAGAATGAAATTCATTGTATAGACGCCGTCTTCCCGAAAATCCCTGACTCCAGAAGCACCTACGCGAGATAGCTCACGGATTGCTGTAAGTGCGCCGAGGCCCCTGCGGCACGGACTGCAAGCGCACCGGCCCTCCCCCGCGACCTCGCCACGGCCCCTCCCTGGCCGCGGCCGCCTGCACGGCGGGCCGCCCACCGCCCGAACCCATGACGCCAGACCCGACCCCCGCCGACGACACCCCGGCCGATGCCCTGCAGGATCCGCCGGCCCCGGCCTGCGTGATGAGCTTCAACGCCAACGACGCGAGCGGCGCCGGGGGACTGGCCGGCGACGTGTCGTCCATCGCGGCGATGGGCTCGCACGCGCTGCCGGTGATCACCTCGGTGCTGGTGCGCGACACGGCCGAGGTGTTCGACCACTCGCCTCTCGAGGCCGACCTCGTCGTCGAGCAGGCGCGCAGCATCCTCGAGGACGTGACGCTCGCGGCCTGGAAGGTCGGCTACCTCGGCTCGGCCGAGATCATCGGCGCCGTCGCCGAGATCCTGTCCGACTACCCCGACGTGCCGCTGGTGGCGCACATGCCCAGCATCACCTGGCTCGACGACGACGAACTGCAGGCCTATTGCGACGCCTTCCGCGACCTCGTGCTGCCGCAGACGCGGCTGCTGGTCGGCAGCCACCAGACACTGACCGACCTGCTGTTGCCGGACTGGGACGGCAGCCGCCCGGCCTCGCCGCGCGAGCTGGCCGCGGCCGCGGCCGAGAAGGGCACGCCGTTCGTGCTGGTGACCAGCATGGCCGTGCCCACCGGCGCCGCGGCCGACCAGTACATCGACAACGTGCTGGCCACGGCCAAGGGCGCGGTCACCGGCGAGAAGTTCGAGCGCTTCGACGTGGCCTTCGTCGGCGCGGGCGACACGCTGACGGCCACGCTGGCGGCGCTGCTGGCCAACGGCAGCGAGGTGCACGACGCGGTCGGCGAGGCGCTGACCTTCCTCGACCAGTCGCTCGATGCCGGCTTCCGGCCGGGCATGGGCAACGTGGTGCCGGACCGGTTCTTCTGGGCCGCGCCGGCGCCGGACGACGAGGCCGAGGGAGCCGAAGGCACCGCGGCCGGCGCCGCGACCGACGACGCCGGCGCGAGCCCCAAGGGGCCCCGCCAGATTCATTGACCCGCGGCGTGCCCGCGGCCGCGTGGCGGCGCCCTGCAGGCGCACCGCCCTCTCCCCAACACCCCGCCTGAAAGGCTTGCAGCGCGATGGCCCAAGACACGCCGCACCGGACCATGACCAACGAAGCCCTGTTCGCCCGCGCGCAGCAGGTGATCCCCGGCGGCGTCAACTCGCCGGTGCGCGCGTTCCG
>JALOSQ010000201.1 GCA_025458335.1 Ideonella sp. | reverse complement strand
GGCCTCAAGTATGGCCAGGTGCTCTGGGGGGTCGATGACGGGTCGTCGCGCATCGGCCTGGCGTGGGACTGGGCCGAGGTGCGCGAGCACGTGGTGGCGATGGCCGATCCGATGAAGGTACTGTCCAACGTGGCCCTGCGGCGCGAGGACGGCATGCTCGTGACGGAACGCGAGCGCCTGCTCCACCTGAACGGGGCGATCCATCGCTGGCGCTGGCAGTCGCAGGTGCTGCCGGCGGCCCCCTGGCGGGGCCGGCTGGCGGCCTGAAGAGCCGCGACCGGGCTGTCCCGCGCCGGCGTGCGCGACTCGCTGCTTTCGCATCACTTTTCTCAAATCAAACCCGAAATTCTTTGAACTTGGCGCGGTGGACGCGCGTCGCCACAGTCGCGGCACTCCATGGTCCCGGAGGCCACGCGATGACCGCATCTGCCGCTCCCCTGCCCGCCGCGCTCGCGGCGCTCCTGCTCGTCGTGCCGCTCGCACCGCTCGCGGCGGCGGCGCTGGCCTCGCGTCCGGCCGCGACGGGCGGCGCCTGGGCGCTGGTGCGCGGCGCCGCCGCGGTCGCCCTGGCTGCGGCCCTGGTCTCCGCTGCCTGGATTGCCGCGGCGGTGGCGCCCGGCGCGGCCTTGGCGGGCGCCGGGCTGCGCGCCGACCTGCCCGGCGCCGTGATGCTGGTGCTCGTGAGTTTCATCGGCTGGGTGATCGTGCGCTATTCGCAACCCTACCTGGCCGGGGAGCGCGGCGAGCGCCATTACGTGCGCTGGCTGGCAGCCACGCTCGGCTGCGTCGGCCTCGTCGTGATCACCAACCACCTGCTGGTCCTGGCGCTGGCGTGGACGGCCACCAGCATGGCCTTGCATCGCCTGCTGACCTTCTACGGTGACCGGCCTGCCGCGGTCATTGCGGCGCACAAGAAGTTCATGGCCGGCCGGGTGGCTGACACGCTGATGCTGGGCGCGGTCGGCCTGCTTGCGTATTCGATGGGCACGCTGCGGCTCGATGAGCTCGCAGGGCGCGCCGCCGCGGGTGACGGGTTGCCGCTGGGGGCGCAGGTCGCAGTGGTCGCGATCGCCCTGGCCGCGATCCTCAAGTGCGCGCAACTGCCGTTCCACGGCTGGCTGATCCAGGTGATGGAGGCGCCTACGCCGGTGTCGGCGCTGCTGCACGCGGGCATCGTCAACCTGGGTGGCTTCGTCCTGCTGCGCGTGGCGACGCTGGTGGGCGAGGTGGCGCCGGCGCAGGCCCTGCTCGTCGTGGTGGGCCTGGTGACGGCGGTGCTGGCCGCACTGGTCATGAGCACCCGCATCAGCGTCAAGGTGGCGCTGGCCTGGTCGACCACGGCGCAAATGGGCTTCATGCTGATGCAGTGCGGACTGGGCCTGTGGGAGATGGCGCTGCTGCACCTGGTGGCCCACTCGCTGTACAAGGCGCACGCCTTCCTGTCGGCCGGGGGCATGGTGCGCGCGACCCTGCTTCGCACGATGGCACCGCGCCCGGCAGCGCCATCCGGGGCGTCGCTCGCGATCGCCGTGGTGACCGGTCTCGCGCTGGCGGCCCTGGCGGTGGGAGCCTGGGGCGTGACGCCGGCCGGTGGGCTCGCGCCATGGGTGCTGGCCGGGATCGTCGCGCTCGCTGTCACGCCGCTCGTGCAGGCGCGCACCGCGGGTCTGGGCGGGGCGTCGCGCCTGCTGCCGGTGGCCGCCGCGTTCGGCGTCGCCATGTCGTACATGGGCCTGCATGTGGTGCTGTCGGCCGCGGTGCTGCCGCTGGCCACGCCCGCGCCGGCGTTCCTCGCGATCGTCGTTGCCCTCGGCTTTGCCGCGCTGTTCACGTTGCAGTCGGCCGTGGCCTTGCGGCCGGATGGCCCGTTCGCCCGAGGCGCCTACCCCTGGTTCTATGGCGGCTTCTTCCTCGATGAGCGCTTCACGCGCCTGGCGTTCCGCCTGTGGCCGGCCCCGGCGCCGCACGCGATCCCCGACCTTCCTCACCGGACACGCCCATGAACGCTCCCCTCGAAGCCCCCGTGCGCGACGCCGCGCACCTTGCCGACCAGATCGCCACGGCTTGCGCACGCATCGCCCCGACCTGGCCGCTCGACGAGTTCATCGCCGTCAACCCGTACTGGGGCTGGCTGGACCACCCGATCACCCGCGCTTCGGCGGCGCTCGGCGAGTTGTCCGGCACGCGGCTCACGTTCCCGCGTGCCTGGTTCTGCGCCCAGTGGGCGGCCGGACGCCTGACGCGCGAGCACCTGGAGATCGCAGTGGCGGCGGCTGCGTCGCCGATCACGGCGGACGACCTGGTGGTGGCGCTGCAGGCCACGGGTGCCGAGCCCGCGGTCCCGGCCGGGCCGCCGCTGATGCCGGACCTGCGCGATGCTGCCGGGGCGCCGACGCCGTTCAACTGGCACGACCTCGTCGTGCACCAAGTCAGCCAGCACTGCGCGGCGAGCTTCGACTCGGGGCAGTCCTCCTGGCGCGCCGGCGCGGGCGCCGGGCTCTACGTCCGGTGGCTCGACCAGGTGGCGGCCGACCGTGGCTTGCCCTGGTCCCACGGCCGCCGTGCCGTGGTCGGGCGCGTGGCCACGCTGCCGCGCGAGCCGCAGGCGCTGGTGGCCGCGGCGCTCGAGGCGCTGGGCATCCCGGCTGCCGGGCGCACGCCCTATCTCACCGCGCTGCTGCTGAGCGTCAACGGCTGGGCGGCGTGGTGCGCGTGGGAGCGGTGGCAGGCCCGGCTGAGCGGCGGCGACGACCACCGCATCGTCGAGCTGCTGGCGATCCGGCTGGCCTGGGAGTGGCTGCTCCAGGCCGATGCCCCTGGCGGAGCGGTGCCCGCGGACTGGGCCGCCCGGTGGGCCGTGTTCGACGCCGGGGTCGCAAGCCGCGAGCGTGAGCAGCGGATCGACTGGCTGCTTCAGCACGCGGCCGAGATCGCCTACCAGCAGCCGGTCGCCCGCGGCCTGCTCGCGTCGCCGTCCCGCTCGCTGCCCGCGGCCAAGGTGCAGGCCGTGTTCTGCATCGACGTGCGCTCAGAGGTGTTCCGCCGTGCGCTCGAGGCCACCAGCCCCGAGGTGCACACGCGTGGTTTCGCCGGCTTCTTCGGGCTGCCGATCGCCTACTCGCCGTTCGGCAGCGAGTTGACCCGTCCGCAACTGCCCGGACTGCTGTCACCGGCGGCCTGTGTGACCGAGACCGCCGAGTCGCCCGCGCTCGGCCAGGTGATCGCGCAGCGCCGCCGGCAGGCGCTCGGCTGGCGCCAGCGCTGGGCGTCCTTCCGTACCGCGCCGGCCTCGGGCTTCAGCTTCGTCGAGGCCTGCGGCCTGCTCTACGCGCCCGCGTTGTTGCGCGACAGCTGGCCGACGACGGCCACGCCGGCACGGTGGGAGGACACCGGCCTGCCGGCCGATGCCGCCCGCACGATGCGGCCGCGCCTGCCGCAGGTCGAGGCCGATCCGGCCGCGGCGGCCGGCATGGCTGCCGGGATCCTCGGTGCGATGGGCCTGCAGCGGGATTTCGCGCCGCTGGTGCTGCTGGCTGGCCACGGCAGCCAGTCGGCCAACAACCCGCACGCCGCCGGGCTCGACTGCGGCGCCTGCGGCGGGCAGACCGGCGAGGTCAATGCCCGCGCGCTGGCCGACCTGCTCAATGACCCGGCGGTGCGCGAGGCCCTGCGCGCGCGCGGCGTGGACATCCCGGCGGGCACGCACTTCGTGCCCGGGCTGCACAACACCACGACCGACGACGTCATGCTCTACGACGTCGACCGGGTGCCGGCTTCCCATGCCGCCGCGCTCGAGGAACTGCGCGCCTGGCTTGTGCTGGCCGGGGCCCGCGCCCGGCGCGAGCGCGCAGCGTCGCTCGGCCTTGCTGCATTGCAGGATCAGCCCGAGGCGCTCGGCCGCGCGGTGCGCGAGCGCGCCAACGACTGGGCCCAGGTGCGGCCCGAGTGGGGCCTGGCGAACAACGCCTGCTTCATCGTGGCGCCGCGCGAGCGCACGCGGCACCTCGACCTGGGCGGCCGCAGCTTCCTGCACGACTACGACTGGCGCGAGGATCCGACGCTCGGCGTGCTCGAGCTCATCATGACCGCGCCCATGGTGGTGACCAACTGGATCAACCTGCAGTACCACGCCTCGACCGTGGACAACCGCCGCTACGGCAGCGGAAACAAGGTGCTGCACAACGTCGTCGGCGGCCGGCTGGGCGTGTTCGAGGGCAACGGCGGCGACCTGCGCATCGGCCTGCCCCTGCAGTCCTTGCACGACGGCGAGGACTGGCGCCACACGCCTCTGCGCCTGTCGGTCTTCATCGAGGCGCCGCGCGCGGCGATCGAGACCATCGTTGCCCGACACGCCGTGGTCCAGCAGCTGATCGACCACGGCTGGCTGCACGTGCTGCGGATCGACCCCGGCCAGGGTCTCGTCGAGCAGGTCCATCGTGGGACCTGGCGCGCGGTCGCGTCGCGCGAGGCGGCAGGCCAGCCAGGCTGATCCGCGTGCCCGTGCCCGCCGGGAGGCCGCGGCCCCGGTGCGACCGGCGGCGAGCGGCGTGGCGTGCGCGTCAGCGAGCCCGGCGGCGATCGAACACCGCGTGCTCGGCCAGCCCCGCCCGGGCCTGGCCGCTGAGCAGGGCGGCGTAGTGGTCCCAGAGCGTGCGCGAGCCGAAGGAAGGCGTCGCGTCGGCGTCGTATCGCCCGGTCTCGGGATCGAGCACGAGCATCGATTCGGTGGCGTAGTAGTGCCCGATGCGGGCCAGTTCGGCCTTCTCCCGCAGCGCGGGCACGAGGCGTGCCGCGACCCCCAG
>JALOSQ010000018.1 GCA_025458335.1 Ideonella sp. | reverse complement strand
GCGGCGTCGAGCCGCTCCCACTCGTCGTGGCCCCAGCTCGGCGATCGGCGTCGATACGCCTCGACGTGTTCGACGCGCGCCCCGGCCGCCCGCCAGCGCTCGGCCAGCCAGTCGCGACCGGCCTCGCCGCGCACGACCAGCACCTGGCGGCCCGCCCAGTCATGCTGGGCGAGTTCGGGCCAGAGGTGCTCGCTGTCGAACTGCGGAGCGTCGGCACGCGGCTGGACCAGGCAGGCCGGCGGCACGCCCGCCGCGCGAAGCGCCGCGGCCGTGCCGGGCCCCGGCGCGGCGGCCAGAACGCCGGCAGGCCAGCTGGCGCCCGCGGGGGCGCCGGCCCAGAACGCCCGAACGGCATTGGCGCTCACGAACATGACCGCGGCCGGGCCCTGCTTACCCAGCAGTCCGGCCCACGCCGCGCCGACCGCCGCCCGGTCGGGCGACTCGGCGATGTCGATCAGGGGCAGGGCCACCGCGTCGACACCGCGCACGCGCAGCGACTCGACCCAGGCCTGCGCCTGCTCGCGCGGACGGGTGACGATCACCCGCACGGCACGCGCCGGTCCGCGCACCGGCCTGGAGCCTGGCAGGCGCTCAACCCGCCCCGGCGGCGTCGAGTCGCGCCGCCGCGTCGAGGTAGGCGTGGCCGCCCTGCGCCACGAGCGCCTCGGCGGCACGCTGGCCCAGGGCTTCGGCCTGCGCGGCGTCGGCCACCGGCGCGGCGAGGGCGACCTTGAGCAAGGGGGCCGACGGGTCGCTGGCGTGACCGAGCGCCGCGGCCAGCCGCAACTCGCTGCCGTGCCAGCGCGCATGCGCGGCCAGCGGCATGCTGCAACTGCCGCCAAGCCGGCGCGACACCGCGCGTTCGGCCTCCGTGGCCCGCATCGTCGGCGCGTGCACCAGGCCCTGGAGCGTCTCGGCCAGCGCCCGCGACGAGGTCCGCACCTCCAGGCCAAGGGCGCCCTGGCCGGCACAGGGGATCATCTCGTCGACCTCGAATGTGCCGCGGATGCGCTCGGCCAGGCCCAGGCGCTTGAGGCCCGCGGCGGCGAGCACGATCGCGTCGAAATGGCCCTCGTCGAGCTTGCGCAGGCGGGTGTCGAGGTTGCCGCGCACCGGTTCGATGACGAGGTCGGGGCGCCGGGCCCGCAGCTGCACGACCCGCCGCAGGCTGCTGGTGCCCACCCGGGCGCCGTGCGGCAGGTCGTCCAGGCGTGCGTAGCGCGGCGACACCCAGGCGTCACGCGGGTCCTCGCGCTCCATGACCGCGGCGAGGGTGAAGCCCTCGGGAAGGTCCATCGGCACGTCCTTGAGCGAGTGCACCGCCAGGTGCGCGCGCCCATCCTCGAGCGCGGTCTCGAGCTCCTTGACGAACAGGCCCTTGCCGCCCACCTTGGACAGCGCGCGGTCGAGGATCTGGTCGCCGCGCGTGGTCATGCCCAGCAGTTCCACCGGCAGGCCGAAACGGCTGCGCAACAGGGCCTGGACATGCTCGGCCTGCCACAGGGCAAGGCGGCTTTCGCGGGTGGCGATGACGACGGTCTCGGGCATCGTGGGATCGTAGCAGGCGCGCACTTTGCTAACGTGCCTGCGAACCTCCCGGCAGACCCTGCCATTCACCCCGGACCCGCCATGCCCCGAGCCGCCGCCGCGCGATCCGCCTCCAACGCCTCGTCTCGCGCAGGGGGCCCTGCGCGGCGCGCTGCATCGGGCTCCAAGGCACCCCTCGACGCCGCCCCGCCAGCCACCCGGCGCGCCGCGGCCGACGACGCGGCCGCCAAGAACCGTCCGCTGGTGGAGGACATCCGCCTGCTCGGCCGTCTGCTCGGCGACGTGATCCGCGAGCACGAGGGACGCGAGGCCTACGAGCTGATCGAGCGCGTGCGGCAGCTCTCGGTCGCGTTCCGCCTCAAGCGCGACGCGAGCGCGGGCAAGGCGCTGGACCGGCTGCTCAAGAACCTCTCGGGCGACCAGACGGTCGGCGTGATCCGGGCGTTCAGCTATTTCAGCCACCTGGCCAACATCGCCGAGGACCGCCACCACGTGCGCCGGCGCGAGCACCACGAGGCGCGCGGCGATGCCCACGAGGGCTCGCTCGCCGCGAGCTTCGAGCGTCTGGCCCGCGGCGGGGTGCACGCCGACGAGATCGTGCGGCTGCTCGAGCGCGCGCACGTCTCGCCGGTCCTCACCGCGCACCCGACCGAGGTGCAGCGGCGCAGCATCCTCGATGCCGAGCGCGCCATCGCCGAGCTGATCGCCGAGCGCGACGAGCTCAAGCGGCGCGGCGCGCCCGAGGCCGACCTGGTCGACAACGAGGCGCTGATCCGCTCGCGCGTCACGCAGCTGTGGCAGACGCGCATGCTGCGCACCGCCAAGCTCACGGTGGCCGACGAGATCGAGAACGCGCTGTCCTACTACCCGACCACGTTCCTGCGCCAGATCCCGCGCCTGTACCGCGAGCTCGAGAACGCGCTGCCGGGCCACCGCATCGCCTCGTTCCTGCGCATGGGGCACTGGATCGGCGGCGACCGGGACGGCAACCCCAACGTCGGCGCCGAGACGCTGCGAATGGCCCTTCGACGGCAGAGCGAGGTGGCGCTGCGCTTCTACCTGACCGAGGTGCACCTGCTCGGTGCCGAGCTGTCGGTGTCGGGCACGCTCAGCACGGTCACGCCGGCGCTCGTGGCACTGGCCGAGCGCTCGGGCGACACCAACCCGCACCGGCTCGACGAACCCTACCGCCGCGCCCTGATCGGCCTGTACTCGCGGCTGGCGGCCACGCTGACGTCGCTCACCGGCACCGAGGCGCTGCGCCATGCGATCGCGCCGCGCGACCCGTACCCTGGCCCCGACGAGTTCCTTGCCGACCTGCGCACCATCGAGGCGTCGCTGCGCAGCCACCAGGCCTCGGCCCTGGTGCGCCCGCGCCTCGCGCCGCTGATCCGCGCCGTCGAGGTGTTCGGCTTCCACCTGGCCACCGTCGACCTGCGGGATGCGCCTGCTCAACGACACGCGGCCGCTGCGGGTGCGGGCGGCCACCTACTCGGCGCACACCGTGGGCGAGCTGGCCGTGTTCGAGGCCGCGCGCGAACTGCTCGACACGACCGGCCGCGCGGCGATCCGCCACTGCATCATCAGCCACACCGAGGACGTGAGCGACCTGCTCGAGGTCCTGCTGCTGATGAAGGAAACCGGGCTGATGCGCGGCACGCCCGACGTCAGCGACGACGCCGGCGAGGGCGTGGGCGGCGCGCCGGGCGATTTCGCGGCGCGCAGCGACCTCATCGTGGTGCCGCTGTTCGAGACCATCGGCGATCTGCGGCAGGCCGCGACGATCATGCGCGAGTACCTGGCGCTGCCGGGCATCGCGGCGATGGTGCAGCGCTCGGGCGCCGAGCAGGACGTGATGCTCGGCTACAGCGACAGCAACAAGGATGGCGGCGTCTTCACGAGCCACTGGGAGCTGTACCGCGCCGAGGTGGCGCTGGTGCAGCTGTTCGACGAGCTGCGCGCCTCGCACGGCCTCACGCTGCGCCTGTTCCACGGCCGCGGCGGCACCGTGGGCCGCGGCGGCGGCCCGAGCTACCAGGCCATCCTGGCCCAGCCCCCGGGCACGGTGAACGGGCAGATCCGGCTGACCGAGCAGGGGGAGGTGATCAATTCCAAGTACGCCAACCCCGAGATCGGCCGGCGCAACCTCGAGACCCTGGTGGCCGCGACGCTGGAGGCCAGCCTGCTGCATCCCACCCAGCCGGCGCCCAGGGCCTTCCTGGAGGCGGCGCAGGCGTTGAGCGACGCGAGCTTCGCCGCCTACCGCAAGCTGGTGTACGAGACGGCCGGCTTCACCGACTACTTCTTCTCGGCCACGCCGATCCGCGAGATCGCCGAGCTGCACATCGGCTCGCGCCCGGCCTCGCGCAAGGCCACGCGCGCCATCGAGGACCTGCGCGCGATCCCCTGGTCGTTCAGTTGGGGCCAGTGCCGGGTCGCCCTGCCGGCCTGGGCCGGATTCGGCTCGGCGGTCCAGGCCTTCCTCGAGGCCGAGGGCGCTGCCCGGCGCCCTGCGCGGCTCGCGCTGCTGCAGAAGATGCACAAGCAGTGGCCGTTCCTGCGAACGCTGCTGTCGAACCTCGACATGGTGCTGGCCAAGACCGACCTGGCCATCGCCGCGCGCTACGTCGAGCTGGTCGAGGACCGCAAGCTCGGCCGTCGCATCTTCGGCCTGATCCAGGCCGAGTGGGTCCGCACCAACGAGGCGCTCACCCTGATCACCGGCGAGCGCGAGCGCCTGGCCGGCAACCGCTCGCTGGCCAGGGCCCTCGAGCACCGCCTGCCCTACCTCGACCCGCTCAACCACCTGCAGGTCGAGCTGATGCGCCGCTACCGCGCCCGCCGAGAGGGCGACCCCGAGATCGCCCGCGTGCAGCGCGGGATCCACCTGTCGATCAACGGGGTGGCGGCGGGACTTCGCAACACCGGCTGACGCCGCATCACGCTTCCCGACCCAACGCCTCGCGCACTGCCGCCAGCTGCCGACGGGACACCACCAGCCGCTCGTCGATGCCGGCAAGCTTGACCACCCAGGCTTCCTGCGGGTCGTTGGCGTCGCCGCTCAGGGTCTCGAGCTCGAGCGCGCGCACCGCCGGCCGTGCCACGATGGCGTTTCGATGGATGCGCAGGAAGCGCTCGCCCAGTCGCGCCTCGAGGTCGGTCAGCGAGTCGTCGAGCAGCCAGCTGCGCTCCGCGGTGCGCAAGGTCACGTACTTGAGTTCGGCCTTGAGGTAGAGCACGTCGTCGACCGGCACGCGCACGACACGGCCGCGCTCGGTCACCACCAGCATGCGTACCGGCGGCAGGCCGTCGACGGCCGTGGGCAACTCGCTCGACGGTGCAGGCGACGCGCCCGGCGCCGGTGTGTCGGCGGGCACCAATGCCGCCGCCGGACGCAGCGCCGCGCGCCGCTGGGCCACACGCCGCAGCGCCGCCGCAAGCCGCTCGCGCCGCACCGGCTTGGTGAGGTAGTCGAGCGCCTCGACCTCGAAGGCCGCAACCGCGTGCTCGGCGTGGGCGGTCACGAACACCACGCCGGGCCCCGCAGCGCCGCCCGCCACGCCTCGCCGGCGCAACTCGGCCGCCAGCGCGACCCCTTGCTGCCCGGGCATGTGCACGTCCAGAAGCAGCGCGTCGCAGGCATCGGGGTCGGGATGAGCCAGCAGCCATGCGAGCGCCTGGGCCGCGGTCCCCGCCTCGCCCACCACCTCGACGGCCGGCTCGTGGCCTTCCGCCAGCAGCGCGCGCAGGCGCGCACGGGCGAGCGGCTCGTCGTCGACGAGCAGCAGGCGCAGCGGTGGGGCGGTGCCCGGCATCGGCACGGTCGCCTCAGGAAGCGAGAGGCACCACGATCTGGACGCGCCAGACGTCCTCGCCGTCCGGCCCGGCGTCGAAACGCGCCGCCACGTCGTGCATGAGGCGCAGGCGCTCGCGCACGTTCGCCAGGGCGAGGCCCGTTCCCGGGCGAGAGGCCTCGCGCGGCACGCTGTTGGCGATCGACAGCCACACCTCGCCGCGCCGCACACGGGTGCGCACGCGCACCGTGCCGCCAGCCTCGCTGGGCTCGACGCCATGGCGCACCGCGTTCTCGACCAGCGGCTGCAGCAGCAGCAGTGGCACACGCGCCGCGCCGGCCGCCGGGTCGAGCTCCCATCGCACCCGCAGCCGATCGGCGAAGCGCACCTGCTCGATCTCGAGATACCGGCGCGCCAGGGCCACCTCCTCGTCGAGGGTCACCGCGGCGCCGGGCGTGGCATCGGCGGCGAGCACGGCCCGGAACAGCTCGGCGAGGTCCTCGAGCACCCCCTCGGCGCGGGCCGGGTCGACCCGCACCAGCGCGACGGCGCTGTTGAGCGTGTTGAACAGGAAGTGCGGCCGGATGCGCGACTGCAGCTGCGCGAGCCGGGCGTCGGCGTCGGCCGGCGCGAGCGCCCGGGCGCGCAGCTGCAGCCAGTAGGCCAGCCCGAGGCCCACCCCGGCGCCGGCCAGCGCAGCGGGGCCCCACGGCGCGCGAAGAACGGCGTCGAGACCGGCCAGCTGCTGCACGGCCACGCCGGCGACGCCGCTGGCCGCCCCGAGACCTGCGGCTCCCAGGGCCTGGGTCGCCGCGGGCCACGGCGCGACCACGCGCTTGAGCGCACACGCCGCGATCAGCCCGACGAGCAAGGCGGGCAGGCTGGCCAGGCAGGCGATGGCGAAGCTGCCCAGCCAGGCCACCGGGCCAGTTGCGACGAAGGCCACGGCGATCGCCAGGCCCGCATGAACGACCGCCACGGCGCGCAACACCACGCCGGCATGGCAGACGTCGAACACCGGCGGCATCGGGCGCCGCGAGGGCTCGAAACGCCGCGGTCCGGCCTGGGTCGGCGGAAACCCGCTGACGGTGCGGTCGGGCGCCACGGAGGACGCCCCGTCGGACCCGAAGGCCGTCGTCGGCGCCCAGCCGATGGAGGCGCCGGCGTCACGGCCGGCGATCGGCTCGACGGCGGCGTCGGCGCCGCGGTTGGACGGTGAGTGGGTCCGCTCCTCGGCCACAGGCTCGGCCGAACGGCGTGCGGCAGGCCGGGCCGGTGGCTCGAGAACGGGATTCGGAGGATCGGACGGCATGGCGGGACGCGACTCGATAATCGACCTGTCGCCGGCGCGAGCGCCGCTCGCGGGCGATTGTCACCACATCCCGGCGTGCGCCGCCACCTCAACCTGCCCCGCCGTGCGGCCCCTTGCGAGCTGTGCGGCCGGGTGTCGTGATCGATCCGACATGTCCGCCACGCCCCCCTCCCCCTCCCCTGCTGCCGCGAGCCCGACGGCGGCCACCCCGTCGCCCGCCGCCAGTTCGCTCGACCGGAAGGCCGAGGCCTGGTCGGCGCTGTTCTCGGAGCCGATGAGCGAGCTGGTGCAACGCTACACGGCCAGCATCGGCTTCGACCACCGGCTCTGGCGCGCCGACATCGAGGGCAGCCTCGCGCACGCCGAGATGCTGGCCGCGCAGGGCATCGTCAGCGCCCAGGACCTGGCCGACATCCGCCGCGGGCTGGGGCAGATCACTGCCGACATCGAGGCCGGCCGATTCGAGTGGAAGCTCGAGCTGGAGGACGTGCACCTGAACATCGAGGCGCGCCTCACGCAGCTGGTGGGCGACGCCGGCAAGCGCCTGCACACCGGCCGCAGCCGCAACGACCAGGTGGCGACCGACGTGCGGCTGTGGCTGCGCGGCGAGATCGACCAGCTGCGCGGGCTGCTGGCGGCGCTGCAGCGCGCACTGGTGGACCAGGCCGAGCGCCATGCCGAGGTGATCCTGCCCGGCTTCACGCACCTGCAGGTGGCGCAGCCGGTGAGCTTTGGCCACCACCTGCTGGCCTACGTGGAGATGTTCGCGCGCGACGATGAGCGCCTGGCCGACGTGAGGAAGCGGGTGAACCGCCTGCCGCTGGGCGCCGCGGCCCTGGCCGGCACCAGCTACCCGCTCGACCGCGAGCGCGTGGCGCGCACGCTCGGCATGGAGGGCGTCTGCCAGAACAGCCTCGACGCGGTGAGCGACCGCGACTTCGCGATCGAGTTCTCGGCCGCCGCCTCGCTGGTGATGGTGCACGTGAGCCGGCTGAGCGAGGAGCTGATCCTCTGGATGAGCCAGAACTTCGCCTTCGTCGACCTGCCCGATCGCTTCTGCACCGGCTCGTCGATCATGCCGCAGAAGAAGAACCCCGACGTGCCCGAGCTGGCCCGCGGCAAGACCGGCCGCGTGGTCGGCCACCTGGTGGGGCTGCTCACGCTGATGAAGGGCCAGCCGCTGGCCTACAACAAGGACAACCAGGAAGACAAGGAACCGCTGTTCGACACGGTCGACACCGTGCGCGACACGCTGCGGATCTTTGCGGAGCTGGTCGCTGGGCTCGTCGTCAAGCCCGAGGCGATGGAACGCGCCGCGCGCCGCGGCTACGCGACCGCGACCGACCTGGCCGACTACCTGGTCAAGAAGGGCCTGCCCTTCCGCGACGCGCACGAAACCGTGGCCCACGCGGTCAAGCTCGCCATCGCGGAAGGCCGCGATCTGGCCGAGTTGCCGCTGGAGCGCCTGCAGCAGATGCACCCGGCGATCGGCGAGGACGTGTTCGGCGTGCTGTCGCTGCGCGGATCGCTCGACGCACGCCGCGTCGTCGGCGGCACGGCGCCCGAGCAGGTGCGCGCGCAGGTGGCCCGGCATCGCGGACGCCTGGGCTGACACCGGTGCGTCGCTGCCTGGCGCCGGCAGAGAGCTCCGGGGCCGGGCGCGGCGCCCTCAGTGGACCGTCGGCGTGTCGAGGTCGATGATGTCCTGGCGGCCGGGCGCGGCAAGGGCCTCGCGATGCGGGGTGTGGTGCGGCTGCGCCGACGGGCGGTAGACGTAGACACGGCGGTCGCCGTCCGGGCGCAGCACCTCCACGGGCTCGAGGCCGGGGGCCTCGAACTCCAGGCTCACCAGGTAAGCGCCGGCGCGCAGTTCGCGACGCGCCTTCTCGACGGCGCGCGGCATCGACTCGGGCCGCTGGAACAGGTAGACGAGGTCGTACGCCGACCAGTCGGCCTTCCAGATGTCGCCGCGACGCACGTCGGCCCAGGGGCAGCGCAGGCCGCATGCCAGCCACAGGGGCCAGCTCCACTCGAGGCCGTCGAGGCTCGCATGGGGATACTCGCGTCGCAGGGCCTCCAGGCCGTGGCCGAGTCCGCATCCGGCGTCGAGCACCCGCGGACCCCCGCGCGCGCGGTCACCGCCGAGCGGAGCGGCGCGCGCCAGTCCCCGCAGGACGCCCGTCGGCGTGGGAAACAGCGGCGCATCGCGCCAGGTGCGCAGCGGATAGAGCGTCCCGAGCGCCGCCACCGGCACGAGCCACCACCACGCCGGGATCGAGGCAATGGCACCGGAGGCCGCCAGCGAGACCGGGAACCCGCCAACCAGCAGCGCGCGCTGCACCAGGCTGGCGCCGAGCACGGTGCCGGCCACGCTGATCGCGCAACCGAGCACGAATCCGGCGAGCGGGCTCCAGCCGAGCGCGGTCGTCGCGGCAAAAGCCGCCCACGACAGGAGCCAGACGACGACGGCCGGCAGCGGCCACACGAACGCGCGCATGGCCGATTCTGATCCTCGCGGTCAGAAATGGAACGCCAGCCGCAGTCCGCCCCAGTGCCGCGAGCCCACGCAAATGGGGGCTGCCGCCTCCTTCATCACGACAAACTGCCCGCCGCCCATGTCGCGGCGGTAGGTCTGCAGCAGGAACGGGCGCTGGTTGCGCGCCGAGGCCAGGCCCGTGCGGTCGTTGAAGATCCGGCGGTATCGGCTGTTGGCGGTGTCCCAGGCCACGTCGCCGCGCTGCGGCACGCAGTACTTGCGGTTGTGGGTCGAGATGTAGCCGTTGCGGTCGGCGGCGATGCAGAAGACGACCTTGTCCGACATCGCGAGCACGCGCTCCTGCACTTGCGGGAACAGGCGGTCGGTCAGTTCGTTGAACCGTGTCGCATGCTGGACCGGATTCGTGCCGGGGATCGGGCGGTAGTTCTCGTCGAACAGGTCGGCCTCGTTGATGACGCCGGTGCGCACCGAGTCCTCGAGCAGCTTGGCGATCTGCGCGGCCGCCTGCTGGGCCGCCTGGATGTAGGGCGTGTCGGCGGTCTCGATCCCGCACCCGGCGACCGTGTCGATCATCGTCTCCGAGGCCTTGAGGAAGGTGTCGCTGCGCGTGATGGCGCCAGCGAGCGTCCGGCCGAGCGACTGCATCTCGGACTCGATGGCGCGCATCGAGGCGTTCAGCGCGTCGGTCACGCCCGTGCTCTGCTGCGCGGCCTGGGCCACGCGATGCACGCCCGCCTCGACCTCCCCGAGCGCACGGTGCACGGCTCCCTGGCGCGCCGGGTCGTCGCTCGGCTGGATCTCGTGCGCCAGGCCGTTGATGCGCTCGTCGAGAAGCTTGACGGTGGTCATGATCTCCTTGGACGAGGTCTCGACCTTGCCGGCCAGGTCCTTCACCGCGTCGGCCACCACGCCGAAACCACGGCCGGCCTCGCCGGCACGCTTGGCCTCGACCGAGGCGTTGAAGGCCACCAGGCGGGTCTGCAGCGCAATCTGCGTGATGGCCCCGGCCGCGTCGGCCACCTGCCGCAGCGTCTCGACCACGCCACCGACCTCGCGGCCGACGCCCTCGACCGCCGCGCGGGTGTGGGCCACGGCCCCCAGGCTCTGCTGCGTGACCTGCACGATGGACGCCTGTGCCGCCGTGATCTCGCCGGACTCCCGGGCCACGGCCGCGATGGCGTCCGCCTGGCGCTGGGCAAGGCGGATCGTGTCGTCGATCGTGCCGCGCACCTCGGCGGCCTCGCGGCCGATGTCCGACGCGTGCCGGCCGATGGTCTCGATCGCCGCGCGCAGCCGGTCGGTCTCGGCGTTGGCGGGCGCCACGGGGTCGGTCGCCGCGTCAGCCGGGCGCGCAAAGAGCTTGAACATGGTCGGTCTCCGGGGCCCGCGGAGGCCAGGCGGGCCATGATGTGAAGCGTGGTACTCGCTGGGTGCTCGGCGCCGCCCCCCGGCGCTCGAGCGGTCGGGTCTCAGTATTCGCGCAGCTTCACGCGCAGCCGGGCGATGCTCTGGCTGTGCAGCTGGCAGACGCGGCTCTCGGTGACGCCCAGCACGGCGGCGATCTCCTTGAGGTTCATGTCGTGCTCGTAGTACATGCTCATGACGTACTGCTCGCGCTCCGGCAGCGACTTGATGCCCTCGACCAGGGCCTCGCGCATGCGCCGGTCCTGCAGCTGCGCCAGCGGGTTCGAGGATTCGTCGGCCACGTGGCGGTCCAGGAACTCCTGCTCGCCGTCGTCCCCGCCGATGTCCTCGAGGTAGACCAGCTGGGTGCCGCGCACCTTGCCGAGCATGTCCTGGTACTCGGTCAGCGAGATTCCCATCTCCTTGGCGATCTCGCCCTCGCTGGGGGCGCGGCCGAGCTTCTGCTCGAGCTTGTGGACCGCACCTTCGATCGAACGCTGCTGCTTGCGGGTCCCGCGCGACAGGTGGTCGTTGCCGCGCAGCTCGTCGAGCATCGCGCCGCGGATGCGCTGCGTGGCGAAGGTCTCGAACTGCACCCCCTGGCTCGCGTCGAAGCGCGCCAGGGCGTCGCTCAGGCCGATCATGCCGACCTGGATCAGGTCGTCGATCTCGACGTTGGCGGGCAGCTTGGCGATCATCTGGTGCGCCAGGCGCCGCACCAGCGGGCTGTACTGCTTGAGCAGGGTGTTGAGATCGAGCCGGCCTTTGGCGTTGTACATGGCGGGTTCAGAGCTCCGGGAAAGCATGGCGGCTCCTGGCTGAAGGAGAGGCGGAGGCCGGGGCGAACGCAACGGCGGGTTCCTCGCCCAGGGATTCGAAGAGGTCGATGGCCGAAGCCGGTGATGCGGGACCGGCCCCGAGTTGCGACTCGACCAGCCGACGCAGCGCGCGCGGCGCCGCGCTGTGCGGCGGGGACGCGGGGTCGACCTGGGCCCAGTGGCCGATCGAGGCGCCGAGGAAGTCCTCGGCGCAGCGCGCCAGCTGCCCGGGGATCACGGGCGCCCGCGAAGATGTCCGGGCCGCGCCGAGCAACAGGTCGTGCACCCAGAGCCCGGCGCGCTGCGACAGGATCTTGATCGCGGCATAGGCGTGCGTGACGCTGGCCGGGTGGTCGTCGGCCAGCAGCACCGGCCGCGGCAGCGAGGCAGCGGCCGGGCGTGCCGTCGCACGGACGGCCAGCAGGCGCGCCAGGTCGGTGGCCCCGGCGTGGACCAGCAGCACCTGGGCCTGCGGGGCCGCGTCGGCCAGGGCAGGCAGCAGGCTCGCCGTCGAGCCCTCGGCATCGACATAGCGCAGGGCCAGACCGCGCGCGGCCAGGTAGCTCACGTCGCGCGACAACGTCTCGACGCAGGACGCGAGGTCGACCTTGGCCAGCTCCTGCGGACCCGGCGAGCGCTCGCCGGCGTCGACGACCAGGGTGTGCAGCCCGAGCTCGGCCACGGCACTGCACAGCCGCTCGAGCAACATCCCGCCGCGCTGCACGTGCGGGTTCGAGACCACGGGCAGCACGCGCGGCTGCACGGGTGCGAACAGGCGGCGCAGGCCGTCGGCCTGATCCTCGGGAGGGGCGGAACCGGTGGAGAACATGCGTCGGATCTGGGGGTCGGGAGTCGGGCCGATCGGGTCGCCGGGCGTGCGATCAGGTGTGCGGGCCGCCGAAGGCGTTGCTCGCGGCGTGGCGGGCGGCCAGCGCGCCCGGCACGCCCGGCGGCAGGCTGTGGGCCATCGCGTCGGCCGTGCCGCCCGGTCGCGGCATCGCGAAGATCAGGTTCACGTCCTGGGCGTCGTGGCGGTAGGCGCCGCCGCCCTGCCACTTCAGCGCTCGCTGCACGAGCGCCTGCGCGGTGAGGCGGTGCCAGTCCTCGGGCACGCGCTGACCGTTGGCCACCGCGAGCACCTTGATCTTGTTGCGGATCAGCGCGTCGAGGGCCGGCCCGAGCTTGACGGCCTCGTCGACCTTGCTGAGCACGACGCCGGCGCAGCTGCCGGCGCGGTACGCGTTCATCACGTCCTCGAGCGTCTCGCCCTGGGAGGCGGCGTTGAGCACCAGCAGCTTGCGGATCGACGCATGCCCGAGCATCTCGAGCAGCTCGGCCGCACGGCCGTCGCGCTGCGCGATGCCGGCGGTGTCGATCAGCACCATGCGCTTGCCCGCGAGCAGCTCGAGCAGGTCCTCCAGCGAGCTGCGGTCGTGCGCGGTGTGCACCGGCACGCCGAGGATGCGGCCATAGGCGCGCAGCTGCTCGTGCGCGCCGACCCGGTAGGCGTCCAGCGTGATCAGGCCCAGGTTCGACGCACCGTGCCGGGTCGCGAAAGCGGCGGCGAGCTTGGCGGTGCTGGTGGTCTTGCCCACCCCGGTGGCCCCGACCAGGGCGAACACGCCCCCCTGGTCCTCCAGCGGCGCCTCCTGCTCGGCAGTGGGCAGGTTGCGCTCGAGCACGCCGGCGGCCCACGCCATCTCGTCGGCGACCGCCGGGCTCAGTCCCTCGGCCATCTTGCGGATCAGCGCGGGCGAGAAGCCGCAGTCGAGCAGGCGCTGCGTCATCAACGCCTGCTTGGGCTGGCGCTGCAGCTTCTCCATGAAGGCCAGCGCGCCGAAGCGCTCCTCGATCAGGCCCTTCATCGCGCGCAGCTCCTGCAGCATGTCCTGCTGCTCGCGACGCGGCCCGGTGGCGGCCGGCACGTGGGCGGCATGAGCGGGGCCGGCCGCGGCGTCGGCCAGCGAGATCACCGGCGCGGGACCCGTGCGCGCGGGGGCCGGACGCGATGCCGCGGGGCGGCCGGCCGCCAGGCGCGGCGCGGCGCCGCCGACTTCGTCGTTCAGCACGGGCGGCTCATGGGCCGGGGCGGACGGCAGCACGCCGTTGGCGCGCAGGTCGGCCGCGAGCGCGGCGCGCGCGTCCTCGGCCAGGGCGGCGCGCTGCGCCGCACCGGACTCGAGGGCGTGGCGCAGGGCGATCTTCTCGGCCAGTTCGAGCTGGCGGCGCGGCGCGTCGGCCCGCGCTGCCGGCGACGGCTGGACGCGCGCGGGCATGCGGTCGAACGACGGCTCGGCGCGGCCCGGGGCCTCGTCGCCGAAGCGGCTCGCCCCGAACCCGCTGGCCGCAAAGCCGCTCGGCGCGAACCCGCTGTCGGCCGCCTCGTCGAAGCGCGGCTCGTGCGCCGGGCGGGAGGCCTCGCGCAGCGTGGCCTCGCGGCGGCGGAGCATGCGGTTGCGCACGTACTCCTGGAAGGACAAGGTGCTCATCGACAGGCGGTCGGCGTCCTGCTGGGCAGGGCCTGCAGGTCGGGCCGGCGCGGCCGCCGGCGCGGCGCGCGGGGCGGCCGGCTGGCGCCCGAGCTGGCCGACCGACGACGCCGACAGCTTCTCGATCTGCTGCATGCTCTCGGGCGCCATCGCGAGCACCTCGATGCCCTCGGGGCAGGGTTTGGTCGACAGCACGACGGCGTCCTCGCCGAAGGCCTGCTTGACCAGGGCCAGCGCCTCGCGACTGCTCTTGGCGGTGAAGCGCTTGACGTTCATGCGGTCGCTCCGATGACCGACCCGATGCGGATCGAATGGGTTTCAGGAATCTCGCTGTGGCCGAGCACCCGCAGGCGGGGCGCGGCGCGGCGCAACAGGCGTGCCATGGGCGCGCGGATGACGTCAGGCACCAGCAGGCAGGCCGGGTGACCCAGGTCCTCCTGGCGACGGGCGGTCTCGGCGGCGCTGCGGGTGAGGGTGTCGGCCACGCCCGGGTCGAGCGCCGCGCCGTGGGGCGATGTCAGCGCCTGCGCCACCAGGCGCTCGAGCTCGGGCTCGAGCGCGATCACGTCGAGCTCGCGCACCGGACCGTAGATCTGCTGCACGATGGCCGGGGCCAGCGAGATGCGGACCCGGCGGGCGAGTTCGCCCGGATCGGTCGCGACAGCGGCGTGCTCGGCCAGGCACTCGACGATCGAGCGCATGTCGCGGATGTGCACCCCCTCCTCCAGCAGGAGCTGCAGCACCTTCTGCAGGGTCGGGATGGCGACCATCTTGGGAACCACGTCCTCGATGAGCTTGGGGGCGAGACGGGTGACGTGCTCGACCAGCTGTTGCGTCTCGACGCGGCCCAGGAGCTTGGCCGCGTGCACCTGCATCAAGTGTGAGAGGTGGGTCGCGACGACGGTCGAGCAATCAACCACCGTAAAGCCCGCCATCTGGGCCGCCTCGCGCTGGCGCTCGTCGATCCACACCGCCGGCAGGCCGAAGGCAGGATCGGTGGTGGGGGTGCCAGGCAGCTTCTGCGTCACGCCGCCGGGGTTGATCGCCAGCAACTGTCCGGGGTAGGCCTCGCCCTCGCCGATCACCGCGCCACGCAGCAGCAGCCGGTAGGCGCCGGGCTTGAGTTCGAGGTTGTCGCGGATGTGCACCGCCGGCGGCAGGAAGCCGACGTCCTGCGCGAACTTGCGGCGCACGCCCTTGATGCGGGTGAGCAGGTCGCCCTGCTGGCTCTTGTCGACCAGGCTGATCAGGCGGTAGCCGACCTCCAGGCCGAGCGTGTCCACCGGCACCAGGTCGTCCCAGGTCGCTTCGGCGTTCGGTTCGGGCGCGGCCGGCGGCGCCGGAGGGGCGAGCGCACGCTTGCGCTGCCGGTCCCACATCCACCAGGCGCCCGCGCCCAGCGCGGTGGCAATCAGCAGGAAGACGCCGTGCGGCATGCCCGGGATGAGGCCGAGCACGCCGATCACGCCGGCGGTGACCGCGATGGAACGCGGCGAGCCGAACACCTGCGTGCCGATCTGCTGGCTGACCGGGTTGTCCTTGCCGACGCGCGAGACCACCATGGCCGCCGACACCGAGATCAGCAGCGCCGGGATCTGCGCGACCAGCGCGTCGCCGACAGCAAGCAGCACGTAGGTGCTGCCGGCCTCGCCAGCCGACAGCCCGTGCTGCGCCATGCCGATGATGAAGCCGCCGATCATCGTGATGGCCAGGATCAGCAGGCCGGCGATCGCGTCGCCGCGCACGAACTTGCTGGCACCGTCCATCGAACCGAAGAAGTCCGCCTCCTCGGCGACCTCGGCACGGCGGCGCTTGGCTTCCTTGTCGTCGATGATCCCCGCGTTCAAGTCGGCGTCGATCGCCATCTGCTTGCCGGGCATCGCGTCCAGCGTGAAGCGGGCGCTGACCTCGGCGATGCGCTCGGCACCCTTGGTCACCACGACGAAGTTGATGACCACCAGGATCGCGAACACGATCAGGCCGACCGCGAAGTTGCCGCCGATCAGGAACTGGCCGAAGCTCTCGATCACCGCGCCGGCCGCACCCGGACCCGTGTGACCCTCCATCAGCACCACGCGGCTGGAGGCCACGTTCAGGCTCAGGCGCAGCAGCGTCGTGAGCAGGATCACGATCGGGAACGCCGCGAAGTCCAGCGGCTTGACCATGTTGGCCGCCACCATCATGACCATCAGCGCGATCGCGATGTTGGTGGTGAACAGGATGTCCAGCGCCAGCGGCGGCAGCGGCAGGACCATCATCGCCAGCACCAGCAGGATGAACAGCGGTGCAGCCATGGCGATCGCCGTGCGGGCGTTCGAGGCCGAGTTCAGCCCCAGCCACTTCTGCAGCGGCGCGAGCATGGGCGAGGCGAACGGGTTCAACGCGGCAACTCCGGGTGGGAGCTGCCATTCTTCGCAGCCGTTTGGTGAACTTGAGCGCGAAGAGAAGGGGGAAAGGCGCTCTATTCCGCCGGGCCGGTCCGCGGGGTTCCGGTCGCCGGGGCAGCCTCGGCGGCGGCCGCGCCAGCCTCGTGGGCCCCGAGGAGGCCCGCCTCGAGGCCACCGGTCAGGCGCGCCAGCCGCCACCGCGTCTGCGTGACGGACACCACGACCTGGACCAGGTCGGTGCGGCTCTGGGCCACGCGCTGGTGCGCGTCGAGCACGTCGTTGATCGGCAGATCCGGGCCGTAGGACCGCAGCCGGAAGGCCTCGGCGACGCGGGCGTTGCTGGCCAGCTCCGCCCGGATGGAGCGGTATCGCTCGGCGCCCGACTGCAGGTCCGAGTAGGCCGTCTCGAGTTCCTGCGTGAGGCGAAGTTCCACGCTGCGCAGCCGCGCCGACGCCTCGTCGACCCGGGCCAGGGCCTGGCGCCGCAGGGCGAGGTCGGCCCCGCCGGCCCACAGCGGCAGGGTCATGACCGCCAACGCCCGGGTGTCCTGGAAGCGTGCCGGCAGGCCCCCGGCGTTCAGGCTGCGCAGATGGCTGATCTCCAGCTCGACGCGCGGCAGGAACCGGGCCTCGCGCACCGCCACGTCGGCCTCGGCGGCACGCAGGTCGGCCCGGGCCGCCAGCAGGTCGTCGTTGCGATCGCGCATCGCGGCGAGCGCCTCGCGGTCGTCGGCGGGTTCTCGCACGTCCGGGACGGTGGACAGCCGCACCGCACCGGGCAACTCGCCCGTCAGCCGCTCGACACTGCGCAGGGCCGCCTGCACCGCGGCGCGGGACGACGACAGCCCCGTGCGCACATTGGCCAGTCGTGCGGCGATCCGGTCACGGTCGGCCGCCGCGTGTGGCGAGGACTCGTCGCGCACCTGGCGCTGCAAGTCGAGCAGCACCGCCTCGTGCGCCTCGGCCACGTGCAGGCCGATGCGCGCCTGGGCCAGCGAGAGCACGGCGTTGGCGGTGTCGAGCAGCACCTGCGTGCGCACCTGCGCCGCCTGGGCCCGGGCCGACTCGGCGAGGTGCACCTGGCGGCCGGCTTCGCGCCAGGCGCCGGCGTCGAGCAGCGGCTGGCGCATCACCAGTCCGTGGTCTTCGCGGTCGAGCAGGCGGTCGGGGTCGGTGCTTTCCAGCCGGCCGCGGCCGCTCGAGAGCCGGAGGTCCGCGCGCGGCCGCAGCGCAGCCCGTGCCGCTTCATGGCCGAGCCGCGCCTGCTCGGCGCGCGAGCGGGCCGCCGCGACGTCGGGGTTGTCGAGCAACGCGCGGGCCGCGGCCCCGGCGATGTCGGACACCCCGTCGCCTGCGGCTCGCAGCGGCAGTGGCTCGGGCAGCGCGAGCAGTTCGGTGAGCGCGGCGGCCCGCGGACCGGCAGCCGTCAGGTCCACCGGCGACGCGAGGCCGGTGCCGGTGGCCAGCATCAGGACCGCGCACAAGGCGATCGCGCCGACACCGGCGGACGTCCCCCGCGGGCCGGCAGCGCACCGGGCCTCGATCGGCCGGTGCCGTACGCGGGTGGCACCTTGGCGCACGGCACGGGCCCGGTGGCAGCGAAGGCAGTCGGTCATGCCCGCAGTGTCGACGCCGACAGCGGCGCGCCTGGTGGCGACGCCGGCGGCCGTGTCAACTAGTCGTCGAGATCGCGAGTGGAAGGCGGGCGCGCCGTCGCGCTCTGCGGATCGAGTTCCGCGGGCACCGGCAGGTCGGGCAGTTCGCCGGGGGCCGCCGCCTGCCCGGCGAGCGCGGCACGCAGCTGGTAGACATAGGCCAGCACCTGCGCGACCGCCGCGAAGAGGGCCGCCGGGATCTCGCGGTCGAGCTCGGCATGGGCGTACAGCGCACGGGCGAGGACCGGCGCCTGCAGCACCGGCACCTGGGCGCCAGTGGCGGCGTCGCGGATGCGGAAGGCCATCAGGTCGGCCCCCTTGGCCACCACGCGCGGCGCGGCCATCGTGGCCTCGTCGTACTTCAGCGCGACCGCGAAGTGGGTCGGGTTCATCACCACCAGGTCCGCATCCGGCACCGCCGCGAGCATGCGGCGGTTCACCGCCTCGCGCATCCGGACCCTCTGCTTGCTCTTGACCTCGGCGTTGCCCTCGAGCTCCTTGTACTCCTGCTTCATCTCCTGCCAGCTCATCTTGAGCTGGTCCGCGTGCAGCTTGCGTTGCAGCGGCATGTCGATGACCGCGGACGCCACCAGCACGATCATCAGGAAGCCCAGCCCGGCCAGCAGGGTCTGGCCCGCGGCGGACAAGGCAGCAGGCAGCGGCAGCCCGAGCAGCGACGTGAAGTCCTCCAGGTGGGAGCGCAGCCACACCGCCCCGATCGTGCCCAGCAGCACGGCGAGCAGGCAGGCCTTGAGGGTCTCGGTGAGCTGGAACTTCGAGAACAGGCGCTTGAGCCCTGCGATCGGATCGAGCTTCTCGAACTTCGGCTCGAGCGGCTTGAGGGTCCAGTTCCATCCGCCGAGCATCAGGGCCGCCAGCACGCCAGCGATCATCATGAGCGCGCCGAGCGGCAGCACGATCCACAGGAAGCCCTGCACCACCCGGCCGAGGCGCTGCGTCATCGCGTCGGCCTCGGTGACGGCGGCAGCGTCGAAGCGCAGGCCCTCGACCAGCAGGTCGCGCACGAAGCCCAGCACCTGGGGCGCGAAGAAGGCCAGCAGCAACCCCCCCAGGCCGATGGCCACGGCGTGCCCGAGGTCGCGCGACCGCTCCACCTGCCCCTGCTCGCGCGCCTTCTGGATCTTGCGCGGGGTGGCGGGTAGGTGGCGGTCCTGGGCGTCGTCTTGGGGGGCGGCCATGGCGGCTGGAATCGAGGCGTCGCCGATCGTGACGACGGCCTCGGCCCGGATGGTCGGCTGCGCGTGCCGCGGTCAACGCCCGGAACTGGCGGTCGATTCACGGCCATTTCCTCGGTGCCCCTGCGCGCCGATGGTCACGCCGCAAGCCAGGGGCGAAGCCTCCCCAGATGCGCATGAATCGCACCGCTTTTCGGGCTTAAGGGCCGAAACGGGCAGGCCGATAGTGCCGCAAGACCCCGAAGGCCCGGGTCCGCCTGCGCCGCGCCGACACGAGCCGCGCAGTGCCCAGGGCCCCCACATCGCCCCGCGAGGACCGCCATGGCTTCCATCATCTCGTCGCTGTCGACCACGCAGATCGCCGGCTTGTCGACCACGTCGATCGCCTCGCTCGAAACGGCGGACTGGGCGGCCTTCTCGTCGGAGCAGATCGCGGCGTTGACCACCGCGCAGATGCGTGTGATCTCCACGACCGGGATCCAGGCGATCACCACGGAGGCTTTCGCCGCGATCCAGACGGACGACCTGCGCGCCATCACGACGACGGCGCTTCGGGCACTGACGACGGGCCAGATCGAGGCGCTGACGACGGAGCAGGCGGCGGCGTTGACCACGAGCCAGGCCGCTGCCCTGACCACCCAGCAGGTGGCGGCGCTGCAGACCGAGGACCTCGCCGCGCTGACCGCCGATCAGTTCGGCAGGCTGTCGAGCGCCCAGGTCGCTGCCCTGAGCACGGAGCAGGTGGCTGGACTCGAGACGGCTGACGTGCCGGCGATCGCGACGAGCGCCCTGCGAGGCTTCTCCAGCACCCAGCTCGGCGCCCTGTCCACCGAGAGCATCGCCGCGCTGACCACCGCACAGGCCGCCGCGCTGACCTCCACCCAGGTCGCCGGCCTGTCCACCGA
>JALOSQ010000200.1 GCA_025458335.1 Ideonella sp. | reverse complement strand
GACAGCGTCGAGGACATGAAGATCCTGTTCGACGGCATCCCCCTGGACAAGGTCAGCGTCTCGATGACCATGAACGGCGCGGTGCTGCCGGTGCTGGCGGGCTACGTGGTCGCCGCCGAGGAGCAAGGCGTCGCGCAGGACCAGCTGTCGGGGACCATCCAGAACGACATCCTCAAGGAGTTCATGGTCCGCAACACGTACATCTATCCCCCCGAGCCGTCGATGCGGATCGTCGCGGACATCATCGAGTACACGGCCCGGCACATGCCGCGCTTCAACTCGATCAGCATCAGCGGCTATCACATGCAGGAGGCCGGGGCCAACCAGGCGTTGGAGCTCGCCTTCACGCTGGCCGACGGCAAGGAGTACGTGAAGACCGCGATGGCCCGAGGGCTCGACGTCGACGAGTTCGCCGGCCGCCTGTCGTTCTTCTGGGCGATCGGGATGAACTTCTACCTCGAGATCGCCAAGATGCGTGCCGCGCGGCTGCTCTGGTGCCGGATCATGAAGGGCTTCGGCGCGAAGAATCCGAAGAGCCTGATGCTGCGCACCCACTGCCAGACCTCGGGCTGGAGCCTGACCGAGCAGGACCCGTACAACAACGTCGTGCGCACCACGATCGAGGCGATGGCCGCGGTGTTCGGCGGCACGCAGTCGCTGCACACCAACAGCTTCGACGAGGCGATCGCACTGCCCACCGAGTTCTCGGCCCGCATCGCGCGCAACACCCAGCTCATCCTGCAGGAGGAGACGCACATCACCAGCGTCGTCGACCCCTGGGCCGGCAGCTACATGATGGAGTCGCTCACCCAGCAGATGGCCGACGCGGCCTGGAAGATCATCGAGGAGGTCGACGCGCAGGGCGGCATGACGCGCGCAGTCGACTCCGGCTGGGCCAAGCTCAAGATCGAGGCCAGCGCCGCCGAGAAGCAGGCGCGCATCGACTCCGGCGCCGACGTGATCGTGGGCGTCAACAAGTACAAGCCGCCCAAGGCCGACCCCATCGAGATCCTCGAGGTCGACAATGTGAAGGTGCGCGAGGGCCAGATCGCCCGGCTGCAGCAGATCCGCGCGACCCGTGACGGCGCACGCGTGCAAGCGGCGCTGGCCGCGCTGACCGCGGCCGCGAAGAGCGGCCAGGGCAACCTGCTGGCGTTGAGCATCGAGGCCATCCGCGCGCGTGCGACCGTCGGGGAGATCAGCGATGCGCTGGAACAGGTCTTCGGGCGCCACCGCGCCGACATCCAGAAGGTGACCGGGGTGTATGCCGCTGCCTACGATTCGGCCGAAGGCTGGGAGAAGCTGAAGGCCGAGATCGCGGCCTTCGGCGCCGAGTTCGGGCGCCGCCCGCGGGTGATGATCGCCAAGCTGGGCCAGGACGGCCACGACCGCGGGGCCAAGGTGGTCGCCACCGCCTTCGCCGACCTGGGTTTCGACGTGGACATCGGTCCGCTGTTCCAGACGCCGGAAGAGTGCGCCCGCCAGGCGATCGAGAACGACGTGCACGCCGTGGGCGTCTCCACGCTGGCCGCGGGTCACAAGACCCTGGTCCCCGCGATCATCGACGAGCTGAAGCGCCAGGGGGCAGACGACATCATCGTCTTCGTCGGCGGGGTGATCCCGCAGCAGGACTACGACTTTCTCTACGCGGCCGGCGTCAAGGGCATCTACGGCCCGGGAACGCCGATCCCGGCCAGTGCCAAGGACGTGCTCGAGCAGATCCGCAAGGTCGCATCGCGCTGAACGCCGCCGTCACCGACACGAGCCGAGTCGCCGTGACCATGCTGAACGACGCCGAGCGTGCCCTGGCCGATGCCGTGCTCGGGCCCGAGGGCCCGGCGCAGCGCCGCGCGATCGCCAAGCTCATCACCCTGCTCGAGTCGACGCGTCCCGACCACCGCGCGCGCGCCGACACGCTGCTCGATGCGCTCGTGCCCCATGCCGGCCGCTCCTTCCGCCTGGGCATCAGCGGCGTGCCTGGCGTGGGCAAGAGCACCTTCATCGAGGCGCTCGGCCTGTTCCTGATCGAGCAGGGCCACCGCGTGGCGGTGCTCGCGGTCGATCCGAGCTCCAGCCTCTCGGGTGGCTCCATCCTCGGCGACAAGACGCGCATGGAGCGCCTGTCGGTGCACCCGCGTGCCTTCATCCGGCCGAGCCCGGCGGGCACGACGCTCGGCGGCGTGGCCGAACGCACCCGCGAGGCCATCTGCGTGTGCGAGGCGGCCGGCTACGACCTCGTGATCGTCGAGACGGTGGGCGTCGGCCAGAGCGAGACGGCGGTGGCCGGCATGACCGACGGCTTCGCGCTGCTGCAGCTGCCCAACGCCGGCGACGACCTGCAGGCGATCAAGCGCGGCGTGATGGAGCTCGCCGACATCATCGTGATCAACAAGTCGGACCTGGACGAGGCCGCGGCGACCCGCGCGCGCGCCCAGATCACCAGCGCGCTGCGCATCCTGTCGCAGCATGGCCGCGCAACGGACCCGGCGGCCGGGCAGGTGGCCGCGCCTGGCTGGCAGACCCCGGTGCTGCAGCTCAGCGCGCTGCGCCGGTCGGGCCTGGAGTCGTTCTGGGCCGAGGTCCGGCGCTTTCGCGACCAGCAGATCTCCAGCGGACGCCTCGAGGCGCGGCGCCATGCCCAGGACGAGCGCTGGATGTGGGAACGCATCGAGTCGGGGCTGCGCGAGCGCTTCCGCTCGCACCCCGCCGTCGTCGCCGCACTTCCCGGCCTGGCGGCCGACGTTCGGGCTGGCCGTACGACGGCCTCGACCGCGGCGCGCCGCCTGCTGGAGCTGTTCACCTGACTGGCGTTCCAAGTCACGGAAACGCCCGGACCCGATCGATACCGAACCGACCCCCGAGGACCGAGGAGACACCCCCATGCACGACATCCAGCAGATGCTCGAAGCCAAGCGCGCCAAGGCGCGCGAGGGCGGCGGCGCCAAGCGCATCGCCGCCCAGCACGCCAAGGGCAAGCTCACGGCGCGCGAGCGCCTCGAGATCCTGCTCGACGCCGGCAGCTTCGAGGAGTGGGACATGTTCGTCGAGCACCGCTGCGCCGACTTCGGCATGGCCGACCAGAAGATCCCGGGCGACGGCGTGGTGACCGGCTACGGGATGATCAACGGCCGCTTGGTTTTCGTGTTCAGCCAGGACTTCACCGTGTTCGGCGGCGCGCTGTCGGAGGCGCACGCCGAGAAGATCTGCAAGGTGATGGACCACGCGATGAAGGTGGGCGCGCCGGTGATCGGCCTGAACGATTCGGGCGGCGCGCGCATCCAGGAGGGCGTGGCCTCGCTCGGCGGCTATGCCGAGGTGTTCCAGCGCAACGTCCTGGCCAGCGGCGTGATCCCGCAGATCAGCATGATCATGGGCCCGTGCGCGGGCGGCGCGGTGTACTCGCCGGCCATGACCGATTTCATCTTCATGGTCAAGGACAGCTCGTACATGTTCGTGACCGGCCCCGAGGTGGTCAAGACGGTCACGCACGAGGAGGTCACGGCCGAGGAGCTGGGCGGCGCCACCACCCACAACACGCGCAGCGGCGTGGCGGACCTCGCCTTCGACAACGACGTCGAGGCGCTGCTGATGCTGCGGCGCTTCTTCAACTACCTGCCGCTGAACAACCGCGAGAAGTCGCCCGTGCGACCGAGCGGCGACCCGGCCGAGCGCCTCGACTTCAGCCTCGACACCCTGGTGCCGGATCACCCGAACAAGCCCTACGACATCAAGGAGCTCATCCACAAGGTGGTCGACGACGGTGACTTCTTCGAGCTGCAGCCCGACTACGCGAAGAACATCGTGATCGGATTCGGCCGCATGGAAGGGCAGTCGGTGGGCATCGTCGCCAACAACCCGATGGTGCTGGCCGGCTGCCTGGACATCCGCTCGAGCATCAAGGCCGCCCGCTTCGTGCGCTTCTGCGACGCGTTCAACATCCCCGTCATCACCTTCGTCGACGTGCCCGGCTTCATGCCGGGCACCGCGCAGGAGTACGGCGGCATCATCAAGCACGGGGCCAAGCTGCTCTACGCCTACGCCGAGTGCACCGTGCCCAAGGTGACCGTGATCACCCGCAAGGCCTACGGCGGCGCCTACGACGTGATGAGCTCCAAGCACCTGCGCGGCGACGTGAACTTCGCCTGGCCCAACGCCGAGATCGCGGTGATGGGCGCGAAGGGCGCGGTGGAGATCATCTTCCGCGAGGACAAGGGTGACCCGGTCAAGCTCGCGGCGCGCGAGGCCGAATACAAGGCACGCTTCGCCAACCCGTTCGTCGCCGGCGCGCGCGGCTACATCGACGACGTGATCCAGCCGCACGAGACGCGCAAGCGCATCTGCCGTTCGCTCGTGATGCTGCGCGACAAGAAGCTCGAGAACCCGTGGCGCAAGCACGGCAACATCCCCCTGTGACCCGGCGAGGGACTGCACCATGTTCAAGAAGATCCTGATCGCCAACCGCGGCGAGATCGCCTGCCGCGTCATCAAGACGGCGCGCAAGATGGGCATCGCGACGGTCGCCGTGTACTCCGAGGCCGACCGCGACGCGCTGCACGTGGAACTCGCCGACGAGTCCGTCTTCATCGGCCCGGCACCGAGCCGCGAGAGCTACCTGGTCGCCGACAAGATCCTCGCGGCTGCGAAATCCACCGGCGCGCAGGCCATCCACCCGGGCTACGGCTTCCTGTCCGAGAACGAGGACTTCGCCAAGCGCGTCGAGGAAGAAGGCCTCGTCTTCATCGGGCCCAAGCACTACAGCATCGCGGCGATGGGCGACAAGATCGCCTCGAAGAAGCTCGCGAACGAGGCCAAGGTCAACACCATCCCGGGCTGGAACGACGCGATCGGCTCGCCCGA
>JALOSQ010000199.1 GCA_025458335.1 Ideonella sp. | reverse complement strand
GCGCGGATGTCGAGCGACAGCGCGTTGAGCGCCTTGAAGCCGTCGAAGCTGACGGTGATGTCGTCCAGGTAGAGGATCGTGCCGTGGGTGAGGTCGAGCTCGCCCTCGCGAAGCAGCCGGCCATAGCTGGCCTCGCGGCCGCCCGAGGCGCTGGGCACCGGCGGCGGACGCCGGGAGCGTGCCTCGGCGCCGGCCTGCATCAGCTGCGGGGTCACGACCGCTCCTCCGGTGCGCCGCGGCGGCCGAGCTTGCGCACCAGGCCGATGATCCCCTGCGGCAGGAACAGCGTGACCGCGATGAACAGCGCGCCGAGGAAGTACAGCCAGAACTCGGGGAAGGTCTGGGTGAACCAGCTCTTGGCACCGTTGACGAAGAACGCGCCGACGATCGGCCCGACCAGCGTGCCGCGCCCGCCCACGGCTGCCCAGATCGCCATCTCGATCGACGCCGCGGGCGACATCTCGCTCGGGTTGATGATGCCCACCTGCGGGACGTACAGCGCGCCGGCGATGCCGCACATCACCGCCGAGATGACCCAGATCGCGAGCTTGTAGCGCAGCGGGTCGTAGCCGGTGAACATGACCCGGCTCTCGGCATCCCGGATGGCCTGCAGCACGCGGCCGAACTTGCTGGTCACCAGCCAGCGCGCCAGCACGAAGAAGCCGATCAGCGTGAGGCCGGTGATCACGAACAGCGCGACGCGCATCTGTGTGGTCGCGATCGGGATGTCGAGGATGCGCTTGAAGTCGGTGAAGCCGTTGTTGCCGCCGAAGCCGGTCTCGTTGCGGAAGAACAGCAGCATCGCCGCGAAGGTCATCGCCTGCGTGATGATCGAGAAGTACACGCCCTTGATGCGCGAGCGGAACGCGAACCAGCCGAACACGAAGGCCAGCAGGCCCGGCACCAGCACCACCAGCAGCATCTGCGCCACGAAGCTGTCGGACAGCGCCCAGTGCCAGGGCAGTTCCTTCCAGTTCAGGAACACCATGAAGTCGGGCAACTCGGAACGGTACTGGCCGTCGGTGCCGATCTGGCGCATCAGGTACATGCCCATCGCGTAGCCGCCGAGCGCGAAGAACAGCCCATGGCCGAGCGACAGGATGCCGGTGTAGCCCCAGATCAGGTCGATGGCCAGCGCGCAGATCGCGTAGCACATGATCTTGCCGACCAGGCCGACGTAGAACTCGCTCAGGTGCAACGCGCTGCCCTCGGGCACCACGAGCGAGAGCACCGGCACCACCACCACCACGATCGCCAGCGCCACCATCACGCCGGTCCAGGCGCGTGGGCTCAGAAGCCGCGGCCGCACGGGGTCCGCAAGCGCTTGGGGGGTGGCCGAGGCGGTGGTCATCGTGCAGGGCCGGGGCGTGGTCGAGGGGGGCGGAGGGCAGGGTGGTGATGGCTGCGGCAGGCTTCAGGCCTCGGCGCTGCGGCCCTTCATCGCGAACAGGCCCTGCGGCCGCTTCTGGATGAAGATCACGATCAGCACCAGCACCATGATCTTGGCCAGCACCGCGCCCTGCCAGCCCTCGAGCAGCTTGTTGATGACGCCCAGGCCGAGCGCGGCATAGACCGTGCCCGCGAGCTGGCCGACGCCGCCGGTGACCACCACCATGAACGAGTCGACGATGTAGCTCTGGCCCAGGTCCGGGCCGACGTTGCCGACCTGGCTGAGCGCGCAGCCGCCCAGACCGGCAATGCCCGAGCCGAGCGCGAAGGCGTAGGTGTCGACGCGCGCGGTGTTGACGCCCATGCAGGCGGCCATCGGCCGGTTCTGGGTGACGCCCCGCACGAAGAGGCCGAGCCGGGTGCGCGCGATCAGCAGGGCCATGCCGGCCACCACCAGCCCCGCGAAGACGATGATCGCGATGCGGTTCCACGGCAGCGTCAGGTTGCTCATCACCTGCACGCCGCCCGACAGCCACGACGGGTTCTCGACCGGCACGTTCTGCGCGCCGAAGATCGAACGCACCGCCTGCATCAGGATCAGGCTGATGCCCCAGGTGGCCAGCAGCGTTTCCAGCGGCCGGCCGTACAGCCAGCGGATCACGCTGCGCTCCATCAGCGCGCCCACGGCTGCCGCCGCCAGGAAGGACACGGGGATGGCGACGAGGATGTACAGGTCGAATGCACCGGGCAGGAAGGCCTTGAACAGGTTCTGCACCAGGAAGGTGGCGTACGCGCCGATCATCAGCAGCTCGCCGTGCGCCATGTTGATGACGCCCATCAGGCCGTAGGTGATGGCCAGGCCGAGCGCGGCCAGCAGCAAGATCGAGCCGAGGCTGATCCCGGTGAACAGCACCCCGAGACGCTCGCCCCAGGCCAGCTTGGACTCGACCGCGTCGAGCGAGGCTTGCAGGGCGGCACGCACCGCCGGGTCGGTCTCGGCGCTGGGCGCCAGGCGCTCGAGCAGCAACGAGCGGGTGGCCGGCTGTGCGCTCTCGGCCAGCAGGCGTGCGGCGGCCAGGCGCTGGGCCGGGTCGCTGGCGCCGATCTGCGCCTTCGCCCGCAGTTGCGCCAAGGCGTCCTTGAGCGCTGGGTCGGTCTCGGCCGCCTCGGCCTTCTGGATCAGCTCGAGCTTGGACTCGTCGACCTGGTCCTTCAATTCGGCGATCGCGGCGGCGCGCCGGTCGCGATCGGGGGAGAACAGCTTGAGGGCGGCAAGCGCCGCCTCGAACTCGCGCCGCATGCGGTTGTTGTTGACCACGTCCTGAGCGTCGTCGGGCACGGTGACCGACTGGCCGGTGACCGCGTCCACGGCCTTGGCCGGGTCGCCGCCCGGGACGATCAACACCACGTCCTTGGCAACCTTGACCTCGTCGGCCAGCAGCGCCTGCAGGAAGGCCGCGAGCGCCGGGTCGGCGGCCGCAACCGCCTCGCCGAGCGCCGCGAGGCGCGACTCGCTGTCGCCCGTGGCGATGCCGCGGGCTTGTTCGGGCGTGAGGGCGAAGGCCGCCGACGCCAGGGCCCACGACGCCAGGGCCAGCCCGGCCCGCGCGATCCAGGAGCGGATCGCGAGACCGTGCCGTGCGAAAACCCCCGCGGCCCGTCGCATCGACAGCCTCACCCCGTGCCGCCCGATCAGCTGCGCTTGGTGACGACCGGCTCGTTCTTCTTGCCCTTGTTCTCGGGGATGTAGTCGCTCCACGGGTCGGCCTGAACCGGGCCCGGGGTCTTCCACACGACGTTGAACTGGCCGTCGGCGCGCACCTCGCCGATGAACACCGACTTGTGCAGGTGGTGGTTCTTCTCGTCCATCTTCGAGGTGATGCCCGAGGGCGCGCGGAAGGTCTGGCCCGCCATCGCCGCGATCACCTTGTCGGTCTCGGTGCTCTTGGCCTTCTCGACCGCCTGCTTCCACATGTTGATGCCGATGTAGGTGGCCTCCATCGGGTCGTTGGTGATCGGCTTGTCCTTGTGGCCCGGGAGGTTCTTCGCCTTGGCGTAATCGCTCCACTGCTTGATGAACGCGTCGTTGGCCGGGTTCTTCAGGCTCATGAAGTAGTTCCAGGCGGCCAGGTGGCCCACCAGCGGCTTGGTGTCGACGCCGCGCAGCTCCTCCTCGCCGACCGAGAAGGCGACCACCGGCACGTCGGTCGCCTTGAGGCCCTGGTTGCCCAGTTCCTTGTAGAAGGGCACGTTCGAGTCGCCGTTGATGGTCGAGACGACGGCGGTCTTCTTGCCCTCGCTGGCGAAGCGCTTGATCTTGGCGATGATCGACTGGTAGTCGCTGTGGCCGAACGGGGTGTACTCCTCCATGATGTCCGCGTCGGGGATGCCCTTGGTCTTCAGGAAGGCCCGCAGGATCTTGTTGGTCGTGCGCGGGTACACGTAGTCGGTGCCCAGCAGCACGAAGCGCTTGGCCGAGCCGCCGTCCTTGCTCATCAGGTACTCGACCGCCGGGATGGCCTGCTGGTTCGGCGCGGCCCCGGTGTAGAAGACGTTCTTGCTGAGCTCCTCGCCCTCGTACTGGACGGGGTAGAACAGCAGGTTGTTGAGCTCCTCGAACACCGGCAGCACGGACTTGCGGCTGACCGAGGTCCAGCAGCCGAACACCGCGGCGACCTTGTCCTGCGTGATCAGCTGGCGCGCGCGCTCTGCGAACAGCGGCCAGTTCGACGCCGGATCGACCACCACCGCCTCGATCTTGCGGCCCATCACGCCGCCCTTGGCGTTGATGTCGTCGATCGTCATCAGCGCGACGTCCTTGAGGACCGTCTCGGAGATCGCCATCGTGCCCGACAGCGAGTGCAGGATGCCGACCTTGATCGGGCCGGACTGCGCGAAGGCCAGGTGGGGCAGGCCGACGGCGCCGGTGCCCAGGACGGCGCCGAGCGCCTGGTTGAAGCTGCGACGGGTGGTCATTCGAGGATCCTCCTTGCGATGCATCCACGGGATGCGGACGTTCGCAGGGTAGGAACCCATCGTGCAGCGCACCATACGCCACCTTGCGTATGGCGCGCCCGGCCCGGGCGGTCGCCGGCGGACTCAGGCGAAGGTGACCCAGTCGCCGAGGTCGGGGTGGTCGAGGTGCGGCAGCGTGTTGAAGGTGGCCAGCGAATGGCGTGCCGGGCTGAAGGCGAACTCGGTGACCGAACTGTTGCGCAGGCGCAGGTTGAGCTCGACCACCGAGGCCTTGGGCACGGCCAGCACGGCGCCGACCGCGTGCGCGATCGGCCCGCCGCTGGAGACCACCAGCACGCGCTGCCCGACGTGCTGTGCCCGCACGTGGTCCAGTGCCGCGACCACGCCCGCGACGAAGTCCGCGTGCGCCGGCACGCCGACCGGGGCCGTGCGACCCCACGCCGACCGGGGCCGTGCGACCCTCCATCCAGGCCAGCAGGCCGTCGCGCAGCAGCCGGAAGTGCTGCTTCACGTCTTCGGGCGTGCGGGGTCGCTCCAGGTCGGCCGGCGCGATCGCGCGCAGGATCGACTCTGCGTCGTACTCGTTCAGCCCCGGCCACTCGAGGGCGGCAGGCGCCGGCGGGCTGCCCGGCGCGGCCAGGCCGCGGGCAATCGCGTGCCACGACTGGCGATGGCGGCGCAGCGTACCCGTCAGCACCGCGTCGAACGCCATTCCGCGCTCGCGCCAGTACGCGCCCAGGCGCTCGCACTGCCGCTCGCCCAGGGGGCTGAGCTGGTCGTAGTCGGCCGCGCCGAACGAGGCCTGGCCGTGGCGGACGAGGTGCAGCGTGCCCATGGGCGGGATTGTGGCCGCGCGCCGGCCGTGCGCGTGTCGCCGGCGCGACGCCGGCCTGGCGCGGCTTTACGTGCGGCGTGGTCATCGACGAGGGGTTGGCCAGCGCGGCGACGCGCGACATCGCCATCGAGGCCGCGGCGGTGCGCGTCTCGACGCCGAGCTTCTCGAACACATGCTCCAGGTGCTTGTGCACCGTGCGCGGGCTGGTGCCGAGGATGTCGCCGATGTCCCGGTTGGTCTTGCCCTTGACCACCCAGTACAGCACCTCGGCCTCGCGCTGGGTGAGCCGAAAGGCATGCACCAGGGCGTCGATCAGCGAGCCGTCGTTGGATTCGCGCATCACCACCAGCCACTGGCCGTCGCCGAGCGCCGCGGCGTCGACCGCATGCAGCATGAAGGTGAGTCGCCGCGCGCCGCGCGAGACCGTCAGCGGCGCCGGCTCGGCGCCCGCGCGCCGGCGCAGGGCCTCGCGGGCCATCCAGGCGAACACCTCGGGGGGCAGCCGGGCCAGCACCGGGTCGTGGACCTCCTGAGCCTCCTCGGCCTCCTGGCCGTCGGGGCCCGCGGGCACCGCGGCGGAGGCGGTCGCGCGGCCATAGAACGCCAGCATCAGCGAGCGCGCCAGCGCGGTCTGCCAGACGCAGCGCCCGTCGCGCTCGCGCACCGCCATCGTCGCGTGTCCGAAGGCGTCGAGCGCATTGCGCGCCTGGCGCTGCGCGCGCGCCGACTGCAGGTGGGCCTCGATCCGGGCCATCACCTCGCGCGGGCGGATCGGTTTGGTGACGTAGTCGGCACCACCGGCGGCGAACGCGGCGACCACGTGCTCGGTGTCGGTCAGGCCGGTCATGAACACGATCGGAATGTGCGCGGTGGTCGGCTCGGCCTTGAGCCGGCGCGCCACCTCGAAGCCGTCGAGCCCGGGCATCACCGCGTCGAGCAGCACCACGTCGGGTCGCGCCGACTCGGCTCGCTCGATCGCCTCGGCGCCGTGAGTGGCCACCAGCACGGTGTAGCCGGACTCGTCGAGCGCGTCGTGCAGCACCGAGAGGTTGTCCGGCACGTCGTCGACGATCAGCACGATGTCGGCGCGCCGCGCGGCGGCGCCGGGAGGCGCCGCGGGCGGATCGGAAGGTCGTTCGAGGGTCACGGTCATGAGGGGTCCTGCGCCGCGGACACGGCACCCGTGGCGGCGAGCCGGCGGGCGAGTTCGGCGGCCAACGGATCGAAGCGGAACAGGCGCGCCTGCTCGCCGTACACCGCCACCTCGTCGGCCGACAGGGCGCCGGCCTCCCCGAGCGCCGCGATGGCTGCGAGCACGCCGCGCAGGTGGCCGATGCGTGCGGCGTCCTGCAGACGCTGCAGCGCGCGAGCGACGGACGCGGTCGCGGTCGCGGCGGCCGAGTGCCGGCCGACCTCCGGCGGCGGGCCGTCGGCGGTGAGCGGGCCGGCGTCACGCCCTGCTTGATGCGAGGCGACGTCCAGGGGCGCGGCGAGGTCCGCGGTCCCCGCGCGCCGGGGCTCGGAAGGCCGGGCGGCAGGCGGGTCGCGCACGACCCAGCTGAGCGCCAGCCGACGCTCGAGCCACTCGAGCAGGTCGCCATGTCGCACCGGCTTCACCAGGAAGTCATCGGGCGTGATGCCCAGGTCGTTCTCGAGCGACTTGTCGAACGCGTTGGCCGAGACGATTGCCACCGGCACCTCGGTGGCGCCGCGCGCGCGCAAACGGCGCAGCGTCTCCCAACCATCGATGCCGGGCATCGCCAGGTCCAGCATCACCGCGTGCGGCCGAACCGCGCCGGCGCGGGCCAGGCCCTCCTCGCCGCTGGCGGCGGTCTCGACCTCGAAGCCGAGCGGCTCGAGCCAGTGCCGCAGCAGTTCGCGGTCGGCTTCCTCGTTGTCGACGACCAGCAGTCGGCGGCGCGCGCCGGCGTAGCCGGCCGGCACGCCGCGCATCGCGCCGGGGCCGACGGCCGGCATGCCGTCGAGCGCCGCCAGGAACAGCGTGATGCGGAAGGTCGTGCCCTGCCCGGGCGCGCTGGTCGCGGACAGCTCGCCGCCCATCAACTCGGTCAGCATCTTGCTGATCGTCAGGCCCAGCCCGGTGCCCGGCGCGCTCGGGCCGGCCGCCCGCCCGCGTTCGAACGGCTCGAACACCCGCTCCAGCTCGTCGGCGGTCATGCCGGGACCGGTGTCGGCGATCTCGAAGCGCGCGAGCTCGCGCGAGTGGCTCACCGTGAAGCGCACCTGCCCTTCGCGCGTGAACTTGACCGCGTTGCCCAGCACGTTGATCAGGATCTGCCGCAGTCGCTTGTCGTCGGCGCGCACCCAATCGGGCAGCCGCCCCTGCACCTCGTGGCGGAAGGCAATGCCCTGCGCGGCGGCCTGCAGCTCGAACATCGCCGCGATCTCGGCCACCGTCTGCGCAAAGCGCATCGGCCGCGGCTCGAGCGAGAAGCGGCCGCTCTCGATGCGCGCGATGTCGAGCGTGCCCTCGATCAGGCCCAGCAGGTGGTCGCCGCCGCGGCGGATCACGCTCACCGCGTGCCGCCGGTGCGCCGGCATCGCGGCGTCCTCCTCCAGCAGCTGTGCGTAGCCGAGGATCGAATTGAGCGGTGTGCGCAGCTCATGGCTGATGGTGGTGATGTAGCGGCTCTTGGCCCGGTTGGCCTGCTCGGCC
>JALOSQ010000198.1 GCA_025458335.1 Ideonella sp. | reverse complement strand
GGGATCAGCGTGAAGGCGCCGAGCTCCATCTCGCTTTGCACGAAGGCGCCGGCGAGCCGGTAGCGCGTGTCCGGGAAGGCCTTGGACGGGAAGGTCTCGCCGGGCGGCGGCACCGTGCCTTCGCGCAGCCCGCGCACGCGGTTCTCGCTCAGATCGATGCCGGCGCTCAGGCGTTGCGGCAGCGCGCCGGTCAGGCTGCCCTGCGCCTCGGCGCTCAGGCCCGCGAGGCGCTCGCCGTAGGTGCCCTGGCGGATCCGGTCGGCGGCGGTGTTGCGGTCCTCGCGGGCCGTCTGGCGATTGTTCGACTCCTGCAGGTAGACCTGCGCCTGCGCCTGCTGGACGAAGGCGGCGTTCAGGTCCTCGAAGCGCCAGCGCACGCTGCCGCGGGTCCGGTTGAGGCGGTCGTCGGCGTCGAGGTCGAGCACCGCGGTGGGCGGCAGCACCGCGGGCGGGGCGGGCGGCGCGGTGCGCGCCGACAGCACGTCCACCCCGGTGTTGCGCTGCAACGCCTCGAACGTCAGGTCGAACGCATGCCCGCTGCCGGTCCGCGGCGTGCCGAAGCGCGCGAGGACGCCGCCCTGCTCGTAGCGCAGCGGGTTCGGCGCGGTGCGCCGCGCGTCGGGCGACTCGTCCCGGCCCTGTGTGAGCGTCTCGCTGCCGCGCCGGCCGCTGAGCAGCAGCAGTGCCTCGAGGCCCGCATCGCGCCATGCGACAGCGCCAGTCGCGCCAACGGAGTCGTCGACCGTCGAGCCGAGCAGCCGCACGAAGCCGCCGCGGGCGTCGCCGGGCTTCAGCACATCGGACGGCTCCAGCGTGCGCACCGACATCGCGCCGGCCAGGCCGTCGCTGCCGAACGAGGTGGAGGCGGGCCCGCGCAGCACCTCGGCGCTGGCCGTCGCCTCGAGGAACAGGTAATCGCCGCGCCCGACGGCAAACGGCCCGAAGCTGAACGCCAGCGGCACGCGCACGCCGTCGACGAGCAGCAGGACCTGGTTGCCCTCGAGCCCGCGGATGTTCAGGCTCTCGTTGCCGGGGCGGCCGGTGCTCGACAGCGCGGCGCTGAAGCGGGGGCTCGCAGCCCGAACCGTCACGTCGACCTCGTGGCGGAACAGGTCCTTCACGTTGCGGTCGCTTCGCGCCTCGACCTGCGCCGCCGGAATCACCGTGACCGTGGCGGGCACCTCGTCGGTCCGCCGCTCGGTGCGGGTCGCGGTGTTGGTGATCTCGGGCAGGGCCGTGGCCGGCTCGGCGACGGGCTGGGCGGCGAGTGGCACGGCCAGCGGCGCGGTGACCGCCGCCGCCAGAGTGGCCACGGCCCGGCGGATCGGGCGGGGCGAACCCGGCGGCCAAAGGCGATCACGCCGGGTGGCGCAGGACGGGCGACGCGGGGACTCCAGCAGGGGCACGACAGGACGGGGCACGGACACAGGCTTCCAGGGGTGGAGGCACACGTGCTGGCGTGCTGGCGGGCAACGGGCCTCGCAGGAATCGCGAGGCCGGTCGCACGGCTGGCGTGGCTGGCGGGTGCGGGACGGGCAGCAGCTACTTGGTGAGGATCAGCTTCCCGAGCGAGGTGCGCCGCAGCCGGTAGAGCTGCGACTGGTGTTCGATGAGGATCTCCTGCGCATCGCCGAACAGGTCGGTGCTGCACCACACCGCCGGGGCGCGCGGCGAAACGGCCGGCTTGACGGCCGCAGGCGCCGGAGCGCCGCCCGCTGGCGGGGTCGGCTCGGGCCCGGGAACGCGGGCAGTGGCGTTCACGCGCACCTCGGCATGACGCGCGGCGTGACGACGAGTGCCGACGGCGAGGTCGACGTCATTTGGGTTGGCGCGAGCATTGTGAAAGTGTAATGCGAGCAATTCGTGTTTACTAGCGCCCTGCGGAACCCCGGGGTTCAGCGGGTCGCCACCTCAGCCGTCGGCGAGCCGACGGCCATGGTCCCGGCAAAGAGGACTCGGGCCTGGACCGGCACCGCGATCCAGATCAGCGCGACGACCGCAATGAAGACGATGACTTCGAGCCATTCGCGAGGGCGAGGAGGGATGGCAACTCCGGGTCGGCGATGCGAGGCTGGCACGCGCCGGAGGCTCATGCCGCGCCCTGGACCGTGCTCGGGCCGATGGCCTCGAGCGCCCGCTGCAGGCTGCTGGCGCTCGGCTGCTCGACGAACACGCAGCGCTTGCCGGTGCGCCGGCAGTGCTCCTTGACGCGCCAGTAGGCGTCATGGCAGATGCAGCCGGTCTGGCAGATCACCAGGTCGGCAGAGGTCAGCGTCTTCTCCAGGCGCTGAGGGCCGTCCTCGGTCCCGCCGTCGTGATGCAGGAACCGGGCGCCCGTCGACTCGACCAACTGCCGATAGGCCGGCACCGCGCCCGAGCGCCCGCCGACGCACAGTACGGCACGTTCGCGCAGCGGCGCGGCGGGCGGTTCGGGTGGGCGGAGCGCGTCCGGCTCCTTTCGAGGTGTCGATTCGCTCACGGCGGCGGCCTCGGCGTACAGGCGGGCGTTCTCCGTGTTCGCACGGTCCAGCTCCCGCTGCAGTTCACGCAGGCGGTCGGCCTGCGCGGCGAGCTTCTCGGCCATGGCCTGGCGTGCGGGCAGGTCGGGGTGGGCCCGGCGCAGGGCATCGAGTTCGTCGGCGAGTTGCGCCGCCCGTGCCTCGCGCGCCAGCACGACGCCGCGCAGGCGCACGGCCTCCGCTTGCAGGCGCTCGCGTTCCTGGGCGAACGAACGGCCGGCCTCCTCGAGGCGCGCGGCCATCGCACGGTGTTCGCGGCACATGCGCGCCTGTTCGGCGAGCAGGGACTGCTGGCGGTCGGCCAGGGCGCGCGCCATCAGGCTGACCTCGTGCTGCTGCATGTGCACATGGCCGAGCACCCGGGTTTCGAGCTCCGGCGTGCAGCGGGCATGGGTCAGCACGGCCCACAGGGCGCCGGCCATCGCCGGACTGTGGCGATGGTCGTCCCACCAGGCCCCGAGCGAGTCGGTGCACTTGATGGACGAAGTCGCCTTCAATAACAGGCCGTGACGCGTGTCCAGATCGCGCTGGAGGGCCTGCGACACCGTGTTGCGCCGACGCGTGAGCGCGACAGCCTGGCAGTGCATCTCGTAGTCGTCGGCCGGGACGGCTTCAGTGTGGCGCTGCATGATCCGGCGCAGCGCCGCGACGCCGAGGCACAGACCGACAACCGGGCAATGGGCATGGGCGTCGAGGTCCCACAGGCGCCGCCGCCGCGACCCCTGCGCCACAGGCATCAGGCGGACGACCGTCGGGCAGCAGCGTGCTGTATCCGCGCCGGGCGCGTCCGTGGGGTGCTCTCCCGTTTCCTGCACGCGGTCGAATACCGTGCGGGGGCGGCCGGATTCGGGGGCGAAATGCCGCATGCAAACCTCCAGTGCGCATCGGGTGGATCGAGCGCGGGCTGGCAGCAGCGGGCTGGCGCTAGGAGAAGGGTCGGTGGCCGGGAATCGGGTGGCATCGCGCCGAGCCTGTCTGGCGCGGCGCTTTCCATCACCGGACCGCGACGGCAGTCTATATCAAATGCGAATCAATCTCAACGGTGGGCTCACCAGACAGACGGCCTTGAGCCTCGACCCGGTCAGCGCGCCGCGACCTCGTCCGCGATCTCGATCGCCAGCCCCTTCGTGCCCGGCGCGGTGCGCGCCGAGACGCCCTGCAGGTCGCCCGCGCTGGGCGTCGCATTGCCGCTGCGCGAGATGCGCGCCTCGATCACGACGCTTTGGGCCGAGGAAAGCGTCGCCGCCGGCGACATCGCGTGCCGGTCGTCGAGCGTGAACTCGAGCGGCAGGTCGCGCACCCGGTGGCGCGTGAACTCGAGCGGCAGGTCGCGCACCCGGTGGCGCTGGATGGCCAGCGGCATGCGCGAGCCCTCTGCCGGTCGTGCGAACACGAACACGGTGTCGTCGGGCTGCACGCGAGCCGCAAGCGCCGGCGACAGCGTGATGCGGCCGCTGATCGCTCCTGCGCCTGCCGCCACGGCCCCGTTGGCGGAGGGCGGTGCGGTGGGGGCGGGGTTCACGGCCGCGCCGGGTGCCGTGGCGCCGCCACTTGGCGGTGGGGGCGCCGCCCAGGGCCATCTGTCGCGCTTGGTCGAGCGTGGCCTTGAGCTCGGCGGCGATCGGGTGGCCCTCGGGCGCCGTGTCGATCGCCTGTTGCCACTGGGCCAGGGCCCGCGCCGGGTCGCCGCCTTGAAGCGCGGCGATGCCCGACAGTGCAAGCGCCTTGGTGTTATTGGGCTCGATCGCGAGCGCGCGCTGCACCAGTTCGACCGACTCGGGCGTCATGCGCCGGTCGGCCTGCACGGCCAGCACATCGGCCAGGTCGATCAGGGTGTTGGCATCCTGGGGCTGCAGCGTGACCGCACGGCGGAACGACTCGACCGCCTCGGGCACGCGCCCGGCCTCGAACTGGGTGCGCGCCAGCGCCGACCACGCCGACGCGTCCTGTGGGCTGCGTTCGACCTCGCGCTCACGGTCCTTGACCAGGGCGCGCAGCAGCTTCGCGCGCTGTTCCGGGGGCAGGGCGGCGGCCGCGGCCAGCGGGTCGGCCAGGGCCGCACCCGGGGTGAGGGCGGCCGGTGTTCCCCACAGCGCGTAGCCGCCGATGGTCACCGCGGCCAGCGACACGGCCAGCCCCGCCCGCAGGCGGGTGGAGGCGCGCGCGTCGGCGGTCGGCGCTGCCGACGCCTCCGCAGCCTCCGGGCGCACGCGCCGGGGCCACGCGAGCCATGCGAAGGTCAGCAGCCCGAGAAGGGCTGCGGCCACACCGAGCCCGATCACGATCGCGCTCCCGGCCCGGCGGGGGGCGGGCTCGAGGGCGCGGCGACCTGCGGGTCATCCTCGAGCCCACCACTGGGCTCGAAGGCGTCGTCGGCCAGGCGCTGGCGACGTCGCAGCACCATGCCCAGGGCGACGGCGCCGCCCAGGGCCAGCAGCGCGGGCGCGCCCCACAGCAGCGCGGTGTCGGCCCGCAGGGGGGGCGAGTAGCGAACGAAGTCGCCGTAACGGTCGGTCATGTAGGTCAGGATCTCGTCCTTGGTCGCGCCCTGCTCCAGCATCGTGCGGACCTGCGCCCGCAGGTCCTTGGCCAGGTCGGCACGCGACGCCGCGATGCTCTCGTTCTGGCAGACGAGGCAGCGCAGCTCGCCCGCGATGTCCTGCACGCGGGCGTCGAGCTCGGGATCGGGGCTCGGCCGGTCAGCCACGGGACAGCTCGGCGATCAGCGGCCGGATGCGCGCGTCGATGATCTGCGGTGTCAGCACGCCGACATGCTTGAAGCGCACGATCCCGTCGCGGTCGATCACGAAGGTCTCGGGCACGCCGTACACGCCGAAGTCGATGCCGGTGCGGCCTTGCGGGTCTTGCAGCGACAGGCGGAACGGGTCACCGTGGCGCTGCAGCCAGCCGCGTGCGGCCGCGCGGTCGTCCTTGTAGTTGAGGCCGATCACCGGCACCGTGGTGGACTGCGCAAAGGCCGTCAGCGCCGGATGTTCGTCGAGGCAGGGCGCGCACCACGACGCCCAAACGTTGAGCACCCAGACCTGGCCCTTCAGGTCGTCGCGGCGCACGACCTGCGCCGGGTCGTCGAGGCGCGGCGCCGCGAAGTCGGGGGCCGGGCGGCCGATCAGCGGCGACGGCACCTCGCGCGGGTTGAGCGTGAGCCCCACGCCAAGGAAAGCCACGAGCACGAAGAAGCCGGCGAGCGGCAGCAGGAAGCGCCACGGAAGGCCACCCCCCTTGCCCGCCGGCGGCGGGCTCGCAGCGGCGGTCGACGACGCCTGTGCCTGGCTCATGCCTGCACCTGCGCGGTCGCCGGGTTCGCAGCGCCGGCCTCACCGACCTCCCGCGTGCGGGTGGCGCGCGCCCGGTAGCGGCGGTCGCTGATCGCGAGCAGGCCCCCGAGCATCATCAGCACGCAGCCGCCCCAGATCCAGTCGACGAAGGGCTTGACCGCGACGTGCAGCACCCAGGCGTTGCCGCCTCGCACCGGCTCGCCGATGGAGGCGAACAGGTCGCGCGTGAAGCCGCTGTCGATGCCGGCCTCGGTCATCGGGTCGGTCTGGACGCGGTACACGCGCTTTTCGGGCAGCAACTCGGCCACCACCCTGTCGCCCTTGGACACCGTGACCAGGCCCTGCACCGCCTCATAGTTCGGGCCGGTGGCCGGTCGCACACCGTGGAAGGTGAAGGTGTGCGCGCCGAGTTCCACCGACTGGCCGGGCGCGAGCTCGACGTCGCGCTTGATCTCGTAGGTCATCACCATGCTCACGCCGATCGTGAACACCGCGATGCCGAAATGCGCCATGAACATGCCCCACCACGCCAGCGGCAGCAGTCCCAGCCGGTGCCGGATCTGCGTGAAGGCCGGGCCCGCCGAGGCCATGCCCGGGCGGATGCGCTCCCACAGGTCGACGATGGCCCCGCTGATGATCCAGTACGCCATCGCCAGGCCGATGGTCGCGATCCACGAGATGCGTCCGGCCAGCCAGCCGGTCAGCAGCGCCGCGATCACCGTGACCGGGATCGCCCAGCGCAGGCGGGTGGCGAGGTCGGGCACCTCGGCCTGCTTCCAGCGCGCCAGGGGCCCGATGCCGAGCAGGAACGCGACGCCCGCCATCAGCGGCATGAACACCGCCTCGAAGTACGGCGGGCCGACCGAGATCTTGCCCAGGCCCAGCGCGTCGAGCAGCAGCGGGTAGAGCGTGCCGAGGAAGACCGAGCCCGTCGCGGCGACGAACAGCACGTTGTTGCCGAGCAGGAAGGACTCGCGCGAGACCGCGCCGAAGCGCGAGCCCAGGCCCATCTTCGGTGCTCGCCAGGCATAGAGCACCAGCGCCGCCCCGACCACCACCACGATGAAGGCGAGCAGGAACATGCCGCGCCGCGGGTCGGTCGCGAAGGAGTGCACCGACGAGAGCACGCCAGAGCGCACCAGGAAGGCCCCGAGCAGCGACAGAGCGAAGGCGGCCAGCGCGAGCAGCACGGTCCAGGCCTTGAACGCGCCGCGTTTCTCGGTGACGGCCAGGGAGTGGATCAGCGCCGTGCCGACGAGCCAGGGCATGAACGACGCGTTCTCGACCGGGTCCCAGAACCACCATCCGCCCCAGCCGAGCTCGTAGTACGCCCAGGCGCTGCCCAGCATGATCCCGAAGGTCAGGAACACCCAGGCCACGGTCGTCCAGGGGCGGGTCCAGCGCGCCCAGGTGGCGTCGAGCTGGCCGGCCAGCAGCGCGGCGCAGGCGAACGCAAAGGCGACCGCGAACCCGACGTAGCCCATGTAGAGCATCGGCGGGTGGTAGAGCATGCCCACGTCCTGCAGCAGCGGGTTCAGGTCCTGCCCGTCCATCGGGGCCGGCAGCAGGCGCTCGAACGGATTGGACGTGGCGATCGTGAACAGCAGGAAGCCGACGTTGATCAGGCCGAGCACGCCGAGCACGCGCGCCACGAACGTGTCGGGCAGGCTGCGGCTGAACTGGCCCACGGCGACGGTCCAGCCCGCGAGCATCAGCAGCCACAGCAGCAGCGAGCCCTCGTGGCCGCCCCACACCGCGGCGACCCGGTAGAACAGCGGCAGCGCGGTGTTGGAGTTCTCGGCCACGTACAGCACCGAGAAATCGTGGTTGACGAAGGCCACCACCAGGCAAGCGAAGGACACCCCGACGAGCACGAACAGCGCCTGCGCGCAGGGCCGGCCCAGGGCGATCCACGACGCGTTGCCCCGCGCCGCGCCGGCGATGGGCAGCGTGCCCAGGATGAGGCTCACGCCCAGCGCAAGCAGCAGGGCGATCTGACCGATCTCGGGGATCATGGCCGCGCTCCGCCCAGGGCGGCCCCCGGCACCATCGAACCGCCAGCGGTGGTGGGCGCTGCCGGCAGGGTGGGCGCGGGCGCCGCCTGGCCGCCCGCGTACGACGAGGGCATCGCCACCGGGGCGCCGGCTTCGCGGGCTGCGCGCTTGGCCTGCTCGATCGCGGCCGCGGCCTCGGGCGGCATGTAGTTCTCGTCGTGCTTGGCGAGCACCTCGCGCGCCCGGAACACGCCGTCAGAGCCCAGCTGTCCCTGCGCCACGACGCCCTTGCCCTCCTCGAACAGGTCCGGGAGGATGCCGGTGTAGGTGACGGTGATGGCCTGCGCGGTGTCGGTGACCTGGAAGCGCACGTCCACGCCGAGGCGCTCCACGCTGCCCTCGGCCACCAGGCCGCCGATGCGGAAGGTGCGGTTCTTCGGGGCCTCCTCGGCGGCGACCTGCGACGGCGAGTAGAAGAACACCAGGTTGCTGCTGAAGGCGTTCATGACGAGGGCGGTCGCGGCCGAAGTACCGGCCAGCAGACCCAGGATCAGCAGTCCCCGCTTGGCGCGCGGGCTCATCGGACGGCTCCTTCGTCACCGGGTACGCCGCCGCGGGCGATGGCCGCGCGGTGGCGGCGGCCGGCGAGGATCGGCTCGGCCACCATCAGCACCAAGGTGATCGCGTACGAACCCCAGACGAACGGGCCGTGCCCGCCCATGTGGAGGAAATTCTCGAGGCTGCCCCAGTTCACGTCGTGCTTCCTTCCGCCCAACGGCGCTGCGCCCGCACGGCGCCGGCCACCCAGTCACGTTCGGTCTCGCGCTCCAGGATCATGGCCCGCGATCGCGCAAAGGCCATCGCGAACGAGTAGGCCCAGAACGACACGGTCATCAGCATGAGTGCGGTGAACATCGTCCAGGCCATGGTGGGCGCCGAGTCGAGCCGGATCGACGCCCCCGCGGGTCGTCGATGGCCGAGACCAGCGCGATGAAGCCGAGGTAGAGGAACAGCAGGATCAGCTCCGACGTCAGGCGGGCATCCCAGACCCAGTAGGTTCCCCAGGTCGGGCGGCCCCACAGCGAGCCAGTGACGAGACACACGACGGTGAACATCGCGCCGGTCGGGGCGATCGCGCGCGCGAGGACCGAGCCCATGCGGGCATTGAAGATCCAGCCGATCGCCGCCCAGAACGCCATCGCCAGATACAACAGCATCGACATCCACGCCGCTGGCACGTGGATGAACATGATCCGGTACGACTCGCCCTGGGTGGCATCGGTGGGGGCGACGAAGAACCCGACGTACAGGCCCGCGACGGCGAACGCCAGGCAGACG
>JALOSQ010000197.1 GCA_025458335.1 Ideonella sp. | reverse complement strand
TTTGCCTTCCTCATCACGCGCGCCGGCGTGCCGGCGATGATCGGCGAATGGCTCAAGGTGGTGCTCGAGACGCCGCTGCTGTTCCTCATCGGCGTCAATGTCGCGCTGTTCCTGATCGGCATGTTCATCGAGACGAGCGCGGCCATCATCGTGCTGGCGCCGATCCTGGTGCCGGTCGCGATGTACTTCGGCCTCGACCCGGTGCACTTCGGCATCATCATGGTCGTCAACCTCGCGATGGGCATGATCACGCCGCCGTTCGGCGTCAACCTGTTCGCCGCCTGCACGGTCGCCCGCATCTCGCTCGACCGCATCGTGCCCAGGCTCATTCCCTTCGTGCTCGTCGTCCTCGGCTGCCTGATGGTGATCAGCTACGTGCCGTGGATCTCGCTGGCACTGCGCGACTGGGTGTACCGGTAGCGGTCACGGCGCGGCGCGCGCGGTCGGCGCGCCTGGGCCTGGACCGCGACAACGCAATCCGCCGTCAGTAGTCGCTCGAACCCAAGGCGCCGGGCGCCAGGTTGTCGAACCGGGTCAGCGGCTTCAGGAATGTCAGCTTGACCGTGCCCACCGGGCCGTTTCGCTGCTTGCCAATGATGATCTCGGCCACGCCGGGCTCCTTCGACTGCTCCTTGGTGTAGTAGTCGTCCCGGTAGATGAACATGATCACGTCGGCGTCCTGCTCGATGGCGCCGGACTCGCGCAGGTCGCTCATCATCGGGCGCTTGTCGTTGCGCGTCTCGACGCTGCGGTTGAGCTGCGACAGCGCGATCACCGGGCAGCCGAGCTCCTTGGCCAGCGCCTTCAGGCCACGCGAGACCTCGCCGAGTTCGGTCGCGCGGTTCTCGTCGGAGCTGCTCGAGCCACTCATCAGCTGCAGGTAGTCCACGATGATCAGGCCGAGCTTGCCGCAGTGGCGCGACAGGCGCCGCGCGCGTGCACGCAACTCGTTGGGCGTGAGCGCGGGCGTTTCGTCGATGAACATGCTGCCCTTCTGAAGCTTCTCGACGGCCTCGGACAGTCGGCTCCACTCGTCGTCCCGCAGGGCGCCGGTGCGCAGGTGCTGCTGGTCGATGCGGCCGAGCGAGCCGACCATGCGCAGGGCCAGCTGCGAGGCGCCCATTTCCATCGAGAACACCACCACCGGCAGGCCCTCGTTGATCGCGACATGCTCGCCGATGTTCAAGGCAAAGGCGGTCTTGCCCATCGACGGACGCGCCGCCAGCACGATCAGGTCGCCCGGCTGCAGGCCGGCGGTCATTCGATCGAGGTCGTAGAAGCCGGTGCGCACGCCGGTCACGTCCTGCGCGCCGGCCTCGTGCAGTTCATTGACGCGGTCGAGCAGCTGCACGACCAGCTGGTCCATGCTCAGCGGACCCTGATGCGAGCGCTCGGTCTCCTCCCCGATGCGGAAGATGCGGCCCTCGGCCTCGTCGAGGATCTGGTCGATCGGACGGCCCAGCGGATTGAAGGCCATCGTCGCGATCTCGTCGCTGGCGGCGATCAGCTTGCGCAGCACCGCACGCTCGCGGACGATCTCGGCATAGCGACGCAGGTTGGCAGCGCTCGGGACGCTGTTGGCCAGGGCGTTGAGGTAGACGATGCCGCCGCAGTCCTCGGCCTTGCCGAGGGACTGCAGCTGCTCGAAGACGGTGATGACGTCGGCCGGCTTGGTGGCATTCACCAGGTGGCCGATCGCGGTGTAGATGAGCCGGTGCTCGTAGCGATAGAAGTCGCTCTCGGTCAGCGTGTCGGCGGCCCGGTCCCAGGCGCTGTTGTCGAGCAAAAGGCCGCCGAGAACGCTCTGCTCGGCCTCGATGGAGTGCGGCGGCGTGCGCAGCCGCGCGACCTCGTCGTCGGGGCGAAAGGTCGAACCGATGTCGCTGTGCGTGGTGGCGGGCATGCCGGGATCTTAGGCCTGGCCTGTGGGGGTGCCTGTGCGCAAACCTGTGGACATCGCGGGGATCCGGTGTGAGCAGACGGGCCGGGGCGCCAAAAGAAGAAGGGCCGGCAAAGCCGGCCCTTCCGGTGTCAGTGACAGTCGACGTCTCAGTCGGACTCGGCCACCACGTGCACCGTCACCTCGACCGCGACGTCAGTGTGCAGGCCCACCGTTACCGGGTGCTCGCCCACGGCCTTAAGCGGGCCGTTGGGCATGCGCACCTGGGCCTTGGACACCGCGTAGCCGGCCTTGCCGAGCGCGTCGGCCACGTCGTGGTTCGTCACCGAGCCGAACAGGCGTCCGTCGACGCCGGCCTTGGCGGCGATGCGGAAGGTCTTGCCCGCGAGCTTGTCGCCGAGCGCCTGCGCGGCCGCGTGCTTCTCGGCGGCGGCCTTTTCGAGGTCAGCGCGCTTCTGCTCGAACTCCTTGATCGCCGCCTCGGTGGCACGGCGCGCGAGTTTGGTCGGGATCAGGAAGTTGCGGGCGTAGCCGTCCTTGACCCTGACCACGTCGCCGAGGTTGCCGAGGTTGGCGACCTTTTCCAGGAGGATGATCTGCATGGCGGGCTCCTCAGACGCGATGCTGGTCGCTGTACGGCAGCAGCGCCAGGAAGCGGGCGCGCTTGATGCACACCGTGAGCTGGCGCTGGAAGAACGCGCGCGTGCCCGTCAGGCGCGCAGGCACGATCTTGCCGTTCTCGCTGACGAAATCGCGCAGGACGTCGATGTCCTTGTAGTCGATCTCCTTGACGCCGGCCACGGTGAAGCGGCAGAACCGCTTGCGGCGGAACAGGAGCGACTGCTGGTTGCGTTTGGGTTTGCGGTCCTTCGAGAACCGGCCTTTGGGACGTGAAGTGGGCATGGGTGATTCCGTTGCGGATCCGGGGTCGCCTGGCGCTCAGGCGCTCGGGACGGCAACCTCGAGAAGGTGGAAGACGACGCCGCGGCCGTTGCGCTGGGCGCCGATGAAGCCGGAGAAGTGACGAGACGCGCCGATGTCGAGCCGTTCGACTGCCGGGACGACCGAGCCGACCGCCCGGCCGCGCAACTCGACGCTGACCCGGCGCGGCTGGCCTTCCTGCACGACCTCGGACTCGTGGTGGAGCGTCAGGTCGAGCACGGGCAGGCCCGCCGGCGTGTAGCGCAGGGCCTGGCGGCCGATCACGCTCGCGGTCAGGGTCAGGTGGTTCACGGCAAGCCGCTGCGGCAGGCGGAGGCGATCTCGAAGGCGGCGGGCCTCAGGCGTCCTGGGGCGCCTTGCGGGCCTCCTCGCGCTCGACGGCCTTCATCATGACCGAAGGCGTGGTCTCGGCGGCCTTCTTGGCCACGGTCAGGTGGCGCAGCACGGCGTCGTTGAAGCGGAAGCCGGTCTCCAGCTCGTTGAGGACTTCCTTGCTGCACTCGATGTTGAGGCAGAGGTAGTGGGCCTTGGCGAGCTTCTGGATCATGTAGGCCAGCTGGCGCCGCCCCCAGTCCTCGACGCGGTGCACCTTGCCGCCGCCGGCGGTGACCACGCCCTTGTAGCGCTCGAGCATGCCCGGCACCTGCTCGCTCTGATCCGGGTGGATCAGGAGCACGATTTCGTAGTGACGCATGATGACTCCTTGGGGTTGGAGCCCGCACCCGGCCGCGGCCGTCGCAGGCATGCAGCCACCCCGGGGCGTCGACCCGGGTGTGGCAAGGAAACCGCGAATTCTAGCTGAATGTCGCACCCTGCCGCCGCGCCGCCGCAGCGGCCGCCCGGCGAGGCTCAACCCGCCTTGGCCAGCCGCGTCCAGGTCTCGACGACGGTGTCCGGGTTCAGCGAGATCGACGCGATGCCCTCCCGGGCCAGCCAGTCGGCGAAATCGGGGTGATCGCTCGGACCCTGGCCGCAGATGCCCACGTACTTGCCGTGCGCACGGCACGCCGCGATCGCCCGCGAGATCATGGCCTTGACGGCCGGGTCCCGCTCGTCGAAATCCTGCGCCAGCAACTCGAGGCCGGAGTCGCGGTCCAGGCCCAGGGTCAGCTGCGTCAGGTCGTTCGAGCCGATCGACATGCCGTCGAAGTGCTCGAGGAACTGCTCGGCCAGGATGGCGTTGCTCGGCACCTCGCACATCATGATCACCCTCAGGCCGTCCTGCCCACGCTTGAGGCCGCGCTCGCCGAGCATCTCGACGACCCGGCTGGCCTGGTTGATGGTGCGCACGAACGGCACCATCACCTCGACGTTGGTCAGGCCCATGTCGGCGCGCACGCGGCGGATCGCCTCGCACTCCATCGCGAAGGCGCTGCCGAACTCCGCGCTCACGTAGCGCGACGCGCCGCGGAAGCCGAGCATCGGGTTTTCCTCGTCCGGCTCGTAGCGCGAGCCGCCGATCAGCTTGCGGTACTCGTTCGACTTGAAGTCGCTCATCCGCACGATGACCGGCTTGGGCCAGAACGCGGCGGCGATCGTCGCGATGCCCTCGGCGAGCTTGTCGACGTAGAAGGCGCGCGGCGACGCGTGCCCGCGCGCCACCGACTCGACCGCCTTCTTCAGGTCGAGGTCGATGTTCGGGTAGTCGAGGATCGCGCGCGGGTGCACCCCGATGTTGTTGTTGATGATGAACTCGAGCCGTGCCAGCCCCACGCCCGCGTTGGGCATCTGCGCGAACTCGAAGGCGAGCTGCGGGTTGCCCACGTTCATCATGATCTTGATCGGGCAGTACGGCATCTCGCCGCGCTTGACCTCGGTGACCTCGGCCTCGATCAGGCCGTCGTAGATGAAGCCGGTGTCGCCCTCCGAGCAGGCCACGGTGACGAGCGAGCCGTCCTTGAGCGTCTCGGTCGCATCGCCGCAGCCCACGACGGCCGGGATGCCGAGTTCGCGCGCGATGATGGCCGCGTGGCAGGTGCGCCCGCCCCGGTTGGTGACGATCGCGCTGGCGCGCTTCATCACCGGCTCCCAGTTGGGGTCGGTCAT
>JALOSQ010000017.1 GCA_025458335.1 Ideonella sp. | reverse complement strand
GTCGACGTCGGCGCGAGCCGCCTCGGCGAGGAGCGCGAGCCCTATGCGCCACTCGTGGCGGCTGGCCTGGCGCGTGTCACCGGCTTCGAGCCGGATGCCGCTGCGCTGGCCGACTTGCGCCGCACGTATCCCGATGCCGATCGCCATCGCTTCCTGCCGCACCTGGTCGGCAACGGCCAGCCGGCCGTGTTCCACCAGACCTCCTGGTTCATGACCAGCTCGCTGCTGCCGCCCAACCGCCCGGTGCTGGATGCCTTCCACGCCCTGGGAAGCCTGGTGCAGCTGGCACACACCGAGCCGGTCCGGACCTGCCGGCTCGACGACGTGATCGAGCCGGGATGCATGGACCTGCTGAAGATCGACGTCCAGGGCGCCGAAGGGCTTGTGTTCGAGGGCGCACGCGAGCGGCTGCGCGAGTGCCTCGTGGTGTGGACCGAGGTCGAGTTCGTCCCGCTGTACGAGGGTCAGCCGCTGTTCGGCGACATCGACCGCACGCTGCGCGCTGCCGGGCTCGAGTTCCACAGCTTTGCCGGGCTCGCGCACCGTGCGCTGGCCACCTGGCCGACCGGCACGCGTGTGCCACAGCGGCCGCAGACCTTGTGGTCGGACGCCATCTACCTGCCCGGCATCGAGCGGCGCGCCATGCTCGACGACCACGCGCTGGCGCGGCTCGCGCTGATCGCCCATGCGGTCGTCGGCGCACACGACGTGGCGCACGCGGCGCTGCTCGAGCTCGACCGGCGATGCGGCCGCGACGACGCGCCGCGCTACCTGGCCGCGCTGGGCGCGACGGCACGCTGAACGCTGCGGGCCCGCCGCGGGCTGGCCCCCGGCGGGCCCGTCAGGCGTTTGGCCCGAACCCAGTCGCCGCGGCCAGCGGGGCCGGCGGCTCGCCGTCGAGCCAGCGTGCGTGCAGGCGCTCGAACAGCTCGACCAGCGCCTCGGCATGCGCGGCGCTGTCGAACAGCGGGCCCTCGTCGCGACAGGCCGCCAGGCGCGCGCGGGCTGCCGACAGCGGCGCCGGATCGGCGGCCAGTTCGAGCAGGCGGTCGCGATACGCCTCGAGGTCGTCGCAGATCCAGTCGTCGAGGCCGGCGGACGTCAGCAGGCTCGCGCTCACGCGTGAAGCGAACGTGTGACCGCGCAGCGCCAGCAGCGGCAACCCCGCCCACAGCGCATCGGCCGCCGTCGTGTGCGCGTTGTACGGCCAGGTGTCGACGAACACGTCGGCCAGCGCGAACTGGCTGATGTAGTCGGCATACGGAACCCGGCGCGACCACACCAGGCGCGAAGGGTCGACGCCGCGGCGCAGCGCCTCCTGCCGCAGCCGCACGACCATCGGCTCGTTCACCGCCTTGAGCCAGAGGACTGCCGAAGGAACCCGGCGCAGCACGTCGCACCACAGGTCGAACACGTTCGGCACGATCTTGTAAGGCGGGTGCAGGGCCGCCAGCACGAAGGCGTCGTCCGGCAGGCCGACATCGGACCGGCGCATCGCGTGCGGCCGCGGGCGGAATCGGGTGCCCGGCAGCAGGCAGCCGCGCATCTGCGCGACCTGCTCGGTGAACTGGTCGGCGGCATCCAGCGGCGTCACCACCGGGTCGCCGATGAGGTAGTCGATGAATCGGGCGCCGCTGGTGCCGGGGTAGCCGAGATAGGTGGCCTGCACCGGCGCCGGTCGATGCGCGAACAGTTCCAGCCGGCTGCCCCGCGTGTAGCCCATCAGGTCGACGAGCACGTCGATGCCGTCGTCGCGGATGCGGTGCACCGCCTGCGAGACCGTGGCCTGCGCGAGATCCACGAAGCCGGGGACCGCCGCGGCCAGCCGGCGGCGCAATGGTCCGCCGTCGTCGAGGCTGGTGGAGTACAGGTGCACCTCGCAGCGCGAGCGGTCGATCCGCTCGAGGCTCTCGACGAGCAACTGCGCCACCGGGTGCTCCCGGAAGTCGTACGACACGAAGCCCACGCGCACCGGACCGGCACGCCGGGTGCCGCGCGCCACCGGCGGCAACAGCGGCTGGCGCGGCGTGAGGTAGGCCGCTGCTCGCTCCGCAAGGCGCCTGACCAGCCGCGCGTCCACGTCCAGCGACAGCAGCGAGAAGGTGGGCACAAGGCTGCGCCGACCCTCGTCCGGACGAGCGGCCAGCTCGGTGATGCGCGCCAGCGTGCCTTCGGCGTTCTGCCAGTCGCAGGCCTCGCGCTGGTCGAACACCATGTGCAGCAGCACCTCGAGGTCGTCGGGGTCGAGCGCCAGCACGGTGCGGGCGCACTCGACCGCCTCGTCGCGCAGGCCGAGGTCGCGCATGCAGAACATGAGCAGCCGATGCAGGCCCGAGTGATCGGGCTTGCGCGCCAGCGCACGCATCGCGACCTCGACCGCCTCCCGGACCCGCAGCTCCTTCTTCAGCGAGGACGCGAAGGCGGCCAGCACCTCCACGTCGATCCAGGGGGCGTCGCCGAGCGCATCGAGGTACGCGCCCGCGGGTCGCTCGCCCAGCGCCCGCAGCATCACGTCGCCCGCCAGCAGCCGCGCCAGCGGCTCCTGCGCAGGCAGCGACAGGCAGCGCTGCAGGGCCGCGAGGGCCTCGGCGTCGCGGCCCTGCCGATGCAGGGCATGGGCATGGTTCAGCGCCACGAGGGCGTCGTCGGGCGCATCGCGCCCGATGCGCTCGAATGCCACGGCGGCCGCACCCCACTCGCCACGGCGGTGCGCTGCGACGGCGCGCTCCCAGAGGGGATGCAAGGCGCCCGCGCGGTCCGCGAGGCCGGGCTGTCTGGACGCTGCGCGCGCGGTGGCGCGTGAACGAGGAGCCGAGGAAGCTTGCATGGGTGCCCGACAGGCGACCGGCGCACCGCGTCGGTCGCTCCAAGGAGTCAGATCGCACGATCGTGCCCTTGAGTTGCGGTGCGCACTGCCGAGAACAGGTGGCGGTTTGGCGTGCATCTCGGCCCGACGAGGGCCCGGTAGCACAGACCCAGGCGGATGTCGATGGCGAAGGCCTCAAGTTTTCGCACCAGGGTTCGATAAACCGCGCAACGGAGTCCAAAAGGACTGCGTGGTCCGGCTAGAAGGCCAACGACGCGATCGCGAGGGCGCGAAGCGAAGGGACGCTGGCTAGCGTCGGGCGGTGACCGAAGGAGCGCGAGCTTCGACGGCCGGCCCGAGGTGGCGGGGTGACACCCGCCGTCGCGGGACATCACCGGCGCGATTGCCGGGATCTTTGCAACCTTTCAGGAGTCAACCATGTCCTCGATCAACACCAACATCGCCTCGATGAACGCGCAGCGAAGCCTCGCCGCGTCGCAGGCCTCCCTGTCGACCTCGATGGCTCGCCTGGCCTCGGGCCTGCGCGTGAACTCGGCCCGCGACGACGCCGCCGGCCTCGCGATCGCCGAGCGCATGAACGCGCAGATCCGCGGCATGAACGTCGCGATCCGCAACGCCAACGACGGCATCTCGTATGCGCAGACGGCCGAAGGCGCGCTGGCGCGCGTCGGCGACTCGCTGCAGCGCATGCGCGAGCTGGCGGTGCAGTCTCGCAACGCCACCAACACGGCACAGGACCAGACGTCGCTGCAGAACGAGTACGCCGAGCTGCAGGCCGAGATCACCCGCGTGCTCGGCGGCACGACCTTCAACGGTCAGGCGATCTTCGCGCAGGCCACCGACCTCGAGTTCCAGGTCGGCGCCGGGACGACGACCAACGACCGGGTCACCGTCGACATCGATGCGGCCTACAACGCGAACACGTCGATCACCAACGCGACGGCGGGCACCGCGATCATCGGCCAGACGGACGGCTCGACCACGCCGGTCGGCGGCGCCGCGATCGACGCCGTGATCGCCGGCATCGACGTGGCGATCGACTCGGTCAACTCCGAGCGCTCGGTCTGGGGTGCGACGCAGAACCGCTTCCAGGCGGTGATCTCGAACCTGCAGGTCAGCGTCGAGAACCAGTCCGCGGCCCGCGCCCGGATCATGGACGCCGACTTCGCGCAGGAGACGTCCAACCTGTCGCGCTCGCAGATCCTGCAGCAGGCCGGCAACGCGATGGTCGCGCAGGCCAACCAGCTGCCCCAGCTCGTGCTGCAGCTGCTGCGCTGACCGGTCGATGCGCGCGGCGCCCCTCGGGGTCGCCGCGGCCGCCCTGCCCGACGCCACGCCCTCGCGCGTGGCGTCGGCGCTTGCGGGGGCCTCGAACTGGGCGGCGATCGTCGTCCTTATCGTGCGATCGGCCACGCTGGCCGGGCTCAAGAATCGTTCCCACCCTTCCTCGATCGAGGCGGACACCGCCCCGTGAAGGACCGCCCGACGATTCAGGAGCCCCGTCATGTCACAGACGATCAACACCAACATCGCGTCGCTGAACGCCCAGCGCGCGCTGAGCGGCTCGCAGGACTCGCTCAAGACCTCGATGGCACGTCTGTCGTCGGGCCTGCGCGTGAACTCGGCGCGCGATGACGCCGCCGGCCTCGCGATCGCCGAACGCATGAACGCGCAGGTGCGCGGCATGAACGTGGCGATCCGCAACGCCAACGACGGCATCTCCTACGCGCAGGTCGCCGAAGGCTCGCTGGCCCGCATGGCCGACGCGCTGCAGCGCATGCGCGAGCTGGCGGTGCAGTCGCGCAACGCCACCAACACCGAGCGCGACCAGGACTCGCTGCAGAACGAGTTCTCGCAGCTCCAGCAGGAGGTGCGCCGCGTCCTCGATGGCAGCACCTTCAACGGCGCCACCATCTTCACGCAGACGACCAACCTGGACTTCCAGGTGGGCGCCGGCACGACGGCCAACGACCGGGTCTCGATCACCGTGACGGCGGCGCTGAACGCCGACACCACGATCACCAATGCGCTGGACGCCCTGACGACGATCATCGGCGGCACCGACCCGACCATCACCACGCCGGTCGACGGCACGACGATCGACGCCTCGATCGCCAACATCGACGTGGCGATCGACGCGATCAACTCGCAGCGCGCGGTCTGGGGCGCGACGCAGAACCGCTTCCAGGCGGTGATCTCGAACCTGCAGGTCAGCGTCGAGAACCAGTCGGCCGCCCGCAGCCGCATCATGGATGCGGACTACGCGGCCGAGACCGCCGCCCTGTCGCGCGCGCAGATCCTCCAGCAGGCCGGCAATGCGATGGTGGCCCAGGCCAACCAGCTGCCCCAGCTGGTGCTGCGCCTGCTGCAGGGCTGAGCGCGGCCGCGCTCAACCCCGCCCGCGCCCGGCCGATAACCCGACGAACCGCCACGGGACCCTGATTGCAGGGTCTCGCGGACCCCGCTCCCTCCGACGGACGACCTCGCGTGGCCACCCTCAGCTCTCCCGGCATCGGCAGCGGCCTGGATGTCAACGGCATCATCTCCAAGCTGGTGGAGATCGAGCGCCGGCCGATCCAGTTGCTCGAGCGCGAGGAATCGCGCATCCAGACCCGGCTGTCGGCCTTCGGCCAGCTGCAGTCGGCGGCGTCGTCGTTGCGCGATGCCGCGGCGCGCCTGGGCCAGGCCCCGGCCTGGCAGCCGACGGTCGCCTCGTCGAGCGACGCAGCGGCCGTCAGCGTCACCTCGGGCACCGGGGCCATCGCCGGCGCCTACGCCGTCCAGGTGGGGGCGCTCGCGGTCGCGCAGAGCGTGGCCGCCGCGGCCCGGCCATCGTCGAGTTCCGTGGTGGGCGGCGGCACGTTGCGCATCGAACTCGGCACCTGGGACGCGGCGCAGACCGGCTTCACGCCTCGGCCCGAGCCACCGGCCCCCGCACCGGGCCAGGCGCCGGCTGCACCGGTCGCTGTGGACATCCCGATCCTCGCGACCGACACACTGGCGCAGATCCGCGACAAGATCAATGCGGCCAACGTGGGTGTGTCGGCCACCATCATCACCGACACCACCGGCGCGCGTCTGGTGATGCGCTCGTCGACCACCGGGGTCGAGAACGGCTTTCGCACCGTCGTCACCGCCGACCCGCCGCCCGACGGCGCACCGGGCCTCGGCATGCTGGCCTACGACCCGTCGGGCACCAGCGCGATGACGCGCACGGCCGCGGCAGCCAATGCGGTGCTGCGCGTCAACGGCCTGCTGGTCGAGACCCCGACGAACACGCTGAACAACACGGTCGACGGCCTGACGATCCGCCTGTCCCGGGTGACGGCGCCGCTCGCCGAGGTGCTCGACCCGACCTCGACCGCCACGCCGACGGCACCGGTCGACCTGACCGTCTCGCCCGACCTCGAGGCGATGAAGACCTCGATGCAGCAGTTCGTCGACGCGTACAACGGCCTGGCCAAGCTGCTCGGCGACCTGACGCGCTTCAACCCCGACACGAGGACCGGCGGCCCGCTGCAGGGCGACAGCGCCGCCACGGGCGTGCAGCGGCAGCTGCGCGCGCTCGTCGGCTCGACCTCGGGTGCCTCGGCAGTCTTCGCCCGCCTTTCCGACGTCGGCATCGAGGTGCAGCGCGACGGCACGCTGGCCATCGACGGCGCCCGCCAGGAGCGGGCCTTGGGCAACCTGACCGAACTGCGACGCGCGTTCACGGCCACGAACGCCGACTCGGCGCTCAGCGGCTTCGGGCAGAGGCTGCGCGCGTTCGCCGACGCGATCGTCGGCGCCGACGGTTCGCTGTCGTCGCGCCAGCAGGTCCTGCAGACGCAGCTCACGAGCAACCAGCGACGCCAGGACGACCTGGAGGACCGGGTGGCGCTGACCGAGCAGCGCATCCGCCGGCAGTACGAGGCGCTGGACACGCAGCTCGCGCGCCTGACCGGGCTCGAGAACTACGTCACGCAGCAGGTGCGCATGCTCACCGGCGGGAACAACCGCGGCTGAGCCGCGCTGTTCCGGGCGCCACGCCCGGGGGCCGGACTCAAGAGGTCCGGGGGGACGCCGATAACCCTGGCAAGCCCCACACACCCCCCGACCCATGTTCGCAGCTTCGATTCCCACCGCCCGGCCGCAGGTCCGCATGGCCGGCGCGTACCGCCAGGTCGCCGTCCACACCGGCGTCGACGGCGCCTCGTCGCATGCCCTGATCCTCATGCTGTTCGACGGCTTCCAGGAAGCCGTCAGCCGCGCCCGCGGTGCCTTGGCCGCCGGCGACCTCGAGGGCAAGGGCCGCGCCATCGCCCACGCCGTGCGCATCGTCGAGGAGGGCCTGCGCACCGGGCTGAACCTGCGCGAGGGCGGCCAGCTGGCCGCCGACCTGGACGCTCTGTACGCCTACGTCGGCGTCACGCTGACGCGCGCCAACCTGTCGAACGACGACGGCGCCCTCGCCGAGTGCGCGCGCCTCATCGAGCCGGTGCGGGATGCCTGGTCCGCCATCGGCGCCCAGGTGCCCGCCACCCGCGCCGCATGACGCGAGACGAACCGACGCACCGAATCCTGCCCGCACGCCGCCCGCGACCGGAACGCCCATGACCACCAACCTTCTGCAGTTCTACGAGGCCATCGAACGCGCCAGTGCCGACATGCTCGAAGCCGCGCGGACCGGCGACTGGGACCAGGTCGTCAAGCTCGAGGGCGCCTGCGCCGTGCTCATCTCGCAGCTCAAGCACGCCGCCGCGCAATCGTCCATGGGACCGGAGGAGGCCGAGCTGAAGTCGCGGATCATGCAGCGGATCCTGCTCAACGACGCAGAGATCCGCGTGCTGGCCGAACCCTGGCTCGAGGACCTCGACCACCTGATGACCGGAAAGCCGAAGACGCTGCATTGAAGGCCGGGCCTGCCCCGCTCGCGCACGCGCCTCGACCGCGCCTCCCTGCCCACCCGAGTCCCACGGAGTCCGCCTCGCCATGGACACCTCCCCGATGCCGATCGACGCCCTGGCGGCCAGGGGCAGCCTCGCCGAGTTCAGCGTCGCGATCCCGATCGCCATCCGCAACCTGCTGCGCGACCTGCTCGACGGCGCGGTGCTGATCCACCTCAACTCGCCGGGCGGCGCGGTGTACACGACCACGCTGTGGACGCTGGACACCGGGAGGGAGGCCCTGAACTTCGCCGTCGACGCCGACGACCCTCGCGTGGCCACGCTGCTCGAGCACGGCGAGGCCACAGCGGTGGCCTACCTCGACAACATCAAGGTGCAGTTCGACGTTCAGCAGCTGATGCTGGTGCGCGGGTCGCGCCACGCGACGCTCGCGGCGCGTTTCCCGATCGTCGTCTACCGCTTCCAGCGGCGCGGGAGTTTCCGCGTGCGGCCGCCGGCGCGATCGGCCCCGGCGGCGCGCCTGCGGCACCCGCAACTGCCCGACATGGCGCTGGAGCTGCGCATCCTGGACGTCAGCATGGGCGGACTCGCCTTGTTGCTGCCGCACGACGTGCCGCCGATCGACCCCGGCACCGAGCTGGGCCGCGTGCGCATCGAGCTCGATGGCGACACGCGCTTCGACACCGGGCTGCGCATCCAGCACGTGAGCTCGGCCGGCCCCGACACCCAGGGCGTCCGGCTGGGCTGCGAGATGCTCGCACCAGAGGCCGGCGGCATGCGCGCGCTGCAGGTGTACATCGACCGCACGCAACGGCGCCGGCGGGCGCTGAACCTCGATTGAGCGCCGCACGCCAGCGGGCACCTTGCGGGGCCCGCACGGACACGGTCGTTCAGACCTGCATGTTCATGATGTCGGTGTACGCCTGCACCAGCCGGTTGCGCACCTGCAGCGTGGCCTGGAACCCGACCTGGGCCTTCTGCATGGCGACCATGGTCTCCTCGAGACTCACGCTCGGGTTGTCGAGCTGAACCTCGCGCTGCAAACGCGATGACTGGTTCTGCGCCTCGCTGACCGAGCGCAGCGCCTGGACCATCGCCGACTGGAAGCTGGCGCCCCCCGCCGCGGCCGGCGCGGAGGCCGCACGCGCAAGCGGCTGCCCGTTCGGGGCCAGGCCGGCACGCGCGGCGGCCTGGGCGAAGTCGAAGGGCTTGAGGGTCACGTTCATGGAGCGGGATCCTAGGGCGCCACCGGCGGCGCGGCGGCGCGAACTGGGCGTCGTTCGGGCGCCTGTTCCCGGCATCCGCGACGGGGGCCGGTCCGAATAATCGTTCGGCATTCGGCACCGGCTGTCCGGTGACCGGCCCACGACATGGACAACGCCCTCGTTCCTGCCTCCCCCGCCGCGGCCCGCGCCGCAGCCGCCCCCCCGGTGGTCACCGGATTCGCCGAGCGCCTGGTGGCGCTGCCGGCGGGCTCCAAGGTCGGCCTCGTCGCCGGCCTGCTGGTGCTCGTCGCCGCGGTCGTCGCCATGGCCATGTGGCCCTCGAAGGGCGACTACAAGGTGCTGTTCGCGAACCTGTCCGACAAGGACGGCGGCGCGATCATCGCCCAGCTGTCGCAGATGAACGTGCCGTACCGCCACACCGAGGGGGGCTCGGCGATCCTGGTGCCGGCCAACAAGGTGCACGACGTGCGCCTGAAGCTGGCCGCGGCCGGGCTGCCCAAGGGTGGCACCGTGGGCTTCGAGCTCACCGAGAACCAGCGCTTCGGGATCACGCAGTTCCAGGAGCGGCTGAACTTCCAGCGCGGCCTCGAGGGCGAGCTGGTGCGCTCGATCACCTCGCTGGCGGCGGTGGCCAGCGCGCGAGTGCACCTCGCCCTGCCCAACCAGACCGGCTTCTTCCGCGAGCAGCAGAAGCCCAGCGCGTCGGTCCTGGTGACCCTGCACACCGGCCGCACGCTCGATTCGGCCCAGGTCGCCGGCATCGTCCACCTGGTGGCGTCGAGCGTGCCCGAGATGAGCACCAAGGCCGTGAGCGTGCTCGACCAGAACGGCAACCTGCTCAGCGCGCCCGGCACATCGCCGCAGAACGGCCTCGATGCGCAGCAGACGCAGTACGTTCGGCAGCTCGAGGAGACCTTCGTCCGGCGCATCGTCGAGCTGCTCGAGCCGATCGTCGGCCGCGACAACCTCCGTGCGACGGTGACCGCCGACGTGGACTTCTCGCAGACCGAGGCGACCTCCGAGGAGTTCCGCCCGAACCAGGGCGCCAACGCGCCGGTCGCGATCCGCAGCCAGCAGAGCAGCGAGATGCAGGGCAGCGGCCCGGGCGCGCCCGCAGGCGTGCCGGGCGCGGCGACGAACCAGCCCCCGGTGCCCGCCACGGCCCCGATCAACGGCGCCGCCGCGCCCTTGCAAGGCGCCGGCGTCGCCGCGGGCCCGAGCAGCAGCCGCCGCGACTCGGTCACGAACTTCGAGGTCGACCGGACCGTCCGCGTCACGCGGGCGGCGACCGGCACGGTGCGCCGGCTGAACGCCGCGGTCGTGGTGAATCACCGCACGCAGACCGACGCAAAGGGCAAGACGACGCAGGTCGAGCTGCCCGCCGAGGAGCTGGAGAAGATCACGGCCTTGGTGCAGGAGAGCATCGGCTTCAAGCAGGACCGCGGCGATTCGGTGCGCGTGTTCAGCGCACCGTTCCGGGTCGAGAAGGTCGAGACGCTCGACGTGCCGCTGTGGCAGCGTCCGGAAACCGTCGACCTGCTGCGCAGCCTGGCCGTGCCCGGCGCGCTCGCGGTCGTGGCACTCGCGGTGCTGTTCGGCCTGATCCGCCCGGCCCTCAAGAGCGCGATGGCACCGCCGCCCGCGCCCCCCGCCAGCGGGGCACGCGCCGGCTCGACGGTCGACGCGGTGGTGGGCGGTGCCGAGGCATTGCCGGCGCCCGCGGGCCTGCCGGCCCTGGAGGCGCCGGCCGCCGACGATCGCCTCGAGAAGGCCCGGCAGCTGGCACGCGAGAACCCGGCCGCGGTGGCCGGCATCCTGCGCGGCTGGGTCAGCGGCGAGGCCGCCTGAGCGGGCGAGGCGACGGGAGCCGACACGATGGCCGACGGCAAGGGCGAAGACGCAGGCGTTGAGGACGCCGCCATCCTGCTCATGTCCCTGGGCGAGGAGGAGGCGGCCGGCGTGTTCCGCCACCTCTCGCCCAAGGAGGTGCAGCGGCTGGGCGAGACGATCGCCAAGATGAAGACCGTGCCGCGCGAACGCGTCGACGCCGTGCTCGCTCGCTTCGGCTCGCTCGCGGCCGAGCAGAGCATGCTCGTCAACGACACCGACGAGTACGTCAAGAGCGTGCTGCGCAAGGCGCTCGGCGACGACAAGGCGAACCTGCTGATCGACCGGATCCTGCAGGGCAGCGACGTGACCGGCATCGAGAGCCTCAAGTGGATGGACCCGGGCTCCGTGGCCGAGCTGCTGCGCAACGAGCACCCGCAGATCGTCGCGGCCATCCTGGTTCACCTGGAACCCGACCAGGCGGCCGACGTGCTCAAGCAGTTCGGCGAGCGCCACCGCAACGAGGTCATGGTGCGCATCGCGACGCTCGACGGCATCCAGCCTGCCGCGCTGAAGGATCTCAACGAGGTGATGAGCCGCGTGCTGGCCGGCGGCGACAAGCTGCGCAAGGCCTCGCTCGGCGGCATCAAGCCGGCCGCCGAGATCATCAACCTCATGGGCTCGAGCATCGAGACCGCGGTGCTCGACTACTTCCGCGAGGCCGACCCCGACCTGGCGCAGAAGATCATGGACAACATGTTCACCTTCGAGGACCTCTCGAAGCTGGACGACAAGTCGATCGGCCTGATCCTGAAGGAAGTGCAGTCCGAGTCGCTCGTCATCGCGCTCAAGGGCGCCACGCCCGAGATGCGCGAGAAGGTGTTCCGCTGCATGTCCAGCCGCGCCGCCGACACGCTGCGCGAGGACCTCGAGTCGCGCGGCCCGGTGCGCGTGAGCGAGGTCGAGGCCGAGCAGAAGGAGATGATGAAGATCGTCCGCCGCCTGGTCGACGAGGGCCAGATCGTGCTGGCCAGCGGAGGCGCCGATGACTTCGTCTGAGCGCTTCAAGGGGCTGCATCCGCTCGCGGCCCGCAGCCCGACGCTCGACGAGCCGGCCCGACCGCCGAACGCGTATGCGCGATTCATCCCGCGCGAGGAGGTCGGCGAGGTGACCGCATGGCAGCCCGGCAGCTTCGGCGGACCGGAGCGCCGCACCGCGGACCGCCGCAAGGCCGCCGACCCCACCCCGCCCGCCGCGGCCCCGTCGGCCGACGACGCCGAGCGCGCCCGGCAGCTCGCACTGGCGGTGGAGGCAGCCCGCCAGGCGGGGTACCGTGACGGTTATCGGGACGGCCTGGTCGCGCTGGAAAGCTTCAAGCAATCGTATGCGCAGCAGGTCAGCGCTCAGGTGGCCGGCGTCGTGGTCGCCTGCCAGTCCCAGCTCGATGCGCTACAGACCTCGATCGCCGAGTCCGTGACGCAGGCCGCCGTGGCGCTGGCCCGGCAGGTGGTACGCCACGAGCTGGCGACCCGGCCCGACCTCGTGTCGGTGGTGGCCCGCGAGGCGGTGGAATCGATCCTCGAGTCCGCGCGCCAGCTGAGCCTGCGGGTGCACCCCGACGACGCGGCCCTGGTGGCGGCCGGGGCGGGGGAGGCCTTGTCGGCGCGCGGCGTGCGCGTCGTCGCCGATGCAGCGGTCGAGCGCGGCGGCTGCGTGGTCGACGCCGACATCGCCCGCCTGGACGCGAGCCTGGCCGCACGCTGGCAGCGTGCCATGGCGCAGCTGGGCGTGGCGGCCGCCTGGCACGAGGCTGCGCCGGCGATGGCCCCCGGTGCCGCCGGGGCGGCGACACGCAGCCCGGCGGACGGCGAGGCCACTCGATCCGCCGCGCACACAGGCGCACCGCACCCCGCCGCGGACGACCCGCCGGTGTCCGACCAGCTGTGAGGCCACGATGAGCACCGCCCCCCTGCCCTCCCGGGACCCGGCCAGCAGCCGTGCCGTGGTCGCGACCGTGCACTGGGAGCGGTTCCTGAGCGACCTGCGGCGCGCGGCGACCGAGCCGGTGGCGCTCGAGGCCGAGGGACGGCTGGTGCGGGTGGCCGGCCTGGTCCTCGAGGCCGCGGGCGTGCGCGTGCCGGTCGGCTCGATCTGCGAGGTCCGCTGCGACCCGCAGCCACCGGTGATCGCCGAAGTGGTCGGATTCAACGGTGACCGCGCCTACCTGATGCCCACGGGCGACGTGCACGGCCTGGCCAGCGGGGCGGCCGTCGTGCCGCGCCCGACCCCGATGCGGCCGCCTCGGCTGGGCGAGCCGGCGCCGCGCTGGCGCCGGCGCGAGGACCGCACGCTGCACCTGCCGGTCGGCGACGGACTGCTCGGCCGGGTGGTCGACGCGCACGGCGAGCCACTCGACCGGCTCGGCCCGCTGCGGGGCGTGCACACCGAGCCGCTGGTGCGCCGCCCGATCAACGCGATGGACCGCGAGCCGATCCGCGAGCCGCTGGACACCGGCGTGCGCGCGATCAACGCAATGCTCACGGTGGGACGAGGCCAGCGCATCGGCCTGTTCGCCGGCACGGGCGTGGGCAAGTCGGTTCTGCTGGGCATGATGGCGCGCTACACCGCCGCCGACGTGATCGTGGTCGGCCTGATCGGCGAGCGGGGCCGCGAGGTCAAGGAGTTCATCGAGGACATCCTGGGCGACGAAGGGCTCGGGCGCAGCGTGGTGGTGGCCGCCCCGGCCGACGCGCCGCCGCTGGTGCGGCTGCAGGGCGCGCACTACGCGACCGCGGTCGCCGAGCACTTCCGCGACCGCGGCCGGCAGGTGCTGCTGCTGATGGACAGCCTCACCCGCTACGCGATGGCGCAGCGTGAGATCGCACTGGCGATCGGCGAGCCGCCGGCCACCAAGGGCTACCCGCCGAGCTGCTTCGCCAAGCTGCCGCAGTTGGTCGAGCGCAGCGGCAACGCCGCCCAGGGCGGCGGCTCGATCACGGCCTTCTACACCGTGCTCAGCGAAGGCGACGACCAGCAGGACCCGATCGCCGACGCCGCGCGCGGCATCCTCGACGGGCACATCGTGCTGTCTCGCGAGCTGGCCGAGGCCGGTCACTACCCGGCCATCGACGTCGAGCGCTCGATCTCGCGCGTCATGACCAACGTCACGGAGCCGGCCCACCAGGACGCGGCGCGCCGCCTGCGCCAGCTGCACGCGCGCTACCAGCGCGCGCGCGACCTCATCGCGCTCGGCGCCTATGCGCCGGGCCACGACGCCGACCTCGACCTCGCGGTGCGGCTGCACCCGCGCGTCGTCGCGCTGCTGCAGCAGGACATGCGCGAGCGTGCCGACCTCGCCGCTTCACGGCATCAGCTGCAACAGGTCCTGCGCGACGGCGGGGCCTGAGCCCGGCGAACCGCGCGTCCCCCGTCCCCCACCGACGCCCCGACCCTGGAGCCCCGGACATGAACCCGATGGACCCCCTGGCCCCCCTCAAGGCCCTGCTCGCGCAGACCGAGCGCGAGCGCGACGCCGTTCGCGCCGAGTCCCTGCGCGCCGACGCCGCGCACCAGGCCGCGCTGCGCCAGAGCGAGCAGCTCGTCGGCTACCGGCGCGACTACGAGCAGCGCTGGGGCGAGCAGTTCGGCCGCCTCGCCACGATGGACGTGCTGCACTGCTACCAGGGCTTCATGGTGCGCCTCGGGCAGGCCGTGGACCAGCAGCAGCGGGTCGTCGAGCTGGCCGCGGCGCGCGCCGAGCGCGAGCGCACGCGGCTGGCCGAGCAGGAGCTGCGCGTGCTGTCGGTGCGTCGGCTGATCGAGCGCCGGGCAGCCGACATCCGTCGCGGCGTGGAGGTGCGCGAGCAGAAGCAGACCGATGAGTTCGCCGCGCGCCGGGCGTGGCAGGCCGCCGCGGCAGCACCGCTCCTGCACGCCTGAGCGACGCCAACCCGGACCCGGATCGCCCCATGGACACCCGCCTCGCCCCCGGCACGGCCGCACAGCCCTCGGGCTGGAGTGCCTCCCGCACCGCGCCAACCCCAGCCCTGCCGGGCCTGCCGGCCGCGCTGACGCTCGACACCCGGCCCGGGCGCGATGCCGGCGGGCGCGACCTGTTCGCCGACCTCTTGCAGCGCAGCCGCGAACCGCGCGCCGACGACCCGCGCCGCCTGCCCGCGGCTTCGACACCCGCGCCCGGTGCCGCTGCCGACCGCGAGCGGGTCGACCCTCCGACGCCGGTACGCGAGGCCGAGCGCGCGCGAGCCGCCGAGCAACGGCCGCCGCCGGGGCGGGAGCCGGAGCGGCCACGCGACACGCAGCGGGTGCGCGAGCGAGAACGCCCGCGCGAAGCCGAAGGGCCTCGCGCCTCGCGTGCCGACGACGCCCCGCGCGCCGAGGCGCGCGAGCCTGCCGACTCCCCCGCGACCGCGGCCTCTGACCGTGCGGCTGGCCGACCCGGCGTGCGCCGCCCCGGCAGCCCAGGGGCACGCGCCGGCACCGGCTCGGCCAGCGGCAACGGGCAGGTTGCGCCAGGTGGTCGGCCGTCGGAGCCCGCCGTCGGCCCCGATGGCGCCTTTGCCGAGGCCGGCCCGGCCGAGGCCCGGTCGCCGCGACGGACGGGCGTCGCCTCGTCCGATCCGGTCGCCGACATGCCGGCCCCGGGCGCGCTGCCGGGCCTGCCCGGGCCCTCGACAGGTCCGGACGGCCGTCTGGTCGGTGCGACCGACGGTGTCGGCGCGGCCATCACCGCCACTGGCGCATCGCCGGCTGCCGGCTCGGTCGGTGCCGCCGACCGTGGCCCGGCCATGGGGGCGCCCACTGCACCCGAGGGCCTGCCCTTGTCGACCGTCGGGGACAACCCGGCCGGCGCGGCGGCTGGCGCCGAGACCGACGTCCGACTGCGCCCCGCGCTGCCGCTGGCCGGCCGCGCGGGCGACCCGGCAACACGCGTCGGCCGGCCGGACGTCATCGATCGCGTCGATGCCGCGGCCGTCACGACCGACGGGGCTGGCGCCGAACCGGCTGGCGCCGGGTTCGCCGCACTGGCCGCCCCGCGAACCGAAGCGCCGACAGCCTTCGCCACGGCCAATGCCGCGGCGACGGTGGCCCCGGGGGCAGGGGTCGTGCCCGCACCGTCGGTCAATGGCCCCATCGGGAGCGAAGCCCTGGCGTCGGTCTCGGCGACAGTCGACGCGCCCGTCGACTCACCCGCGTTTGCGCCGGCCATGGCCGCCCAGGTCACGATGCTGGCGCGCGACGGAGTTCAGCGCGCCGAACTTCGCCTCAACCCGGTCGAACTCGGTCCGGTGGCCGTGCAGATCATGCTCGACGGCACCCAGGCGCGCATCGACTTCGTCGCCGACTCGGCCCAGACCCGCCAATCGATCGAGGGCGGGCTGCCGACGCTGGCCTCGGCGCTGCGCGAAGCCGGCCTCACGCTGGCCGGCGGCGGCGTGTTCCAGCAGCCTCGCGACTCCCGCGGCGATGCGCGCGGCCGCGAGGACGACGGCGCAGGTCGCGGCCTGCGCGTCGAGCTGCACGCAGGCCCCACCGTACCGGGGGCCCCGGGGCTGCGCCGGCCCGATCCCGGCCGGGCACTCGACGTCTACGCGTAAGGGGGCTCGGCCGCACGGCCGCGGCGATCCGGCGTCCAAGGCCGGATTCCCCGCCCTTATCCCCGCTTCGCAACCGGGGCCGCTGCCCAGAATCCTCGATCAAGGCCCTGCGCCGGGACGCCCTCGTGGGCGAGCGCCGGACCACGGGTCTGCAAGGAGATCTGCATGTCAGCCGCCGCTGCCGCCGAGGCCCCGGATGCCGCCCCGAAGAAGGGCAAGAAGAAGCTCGTCCTCATCATCGCCGCGGTTCTCGTGGTGCTGGGCCTGGCGGGCGGCGGGGCCCTCTTCTTCGTGATGAAGCAGCAGGCCGCCGCGCTGGCCGAGGAAGACGAGGATGCCGCGGACGCGCCACGAGCCAAGGCCGCCGCGAAGGTCGACCCGAAGGCCGTGCCCACCTTCCTGCCGCTCGATCCATTCGTGGTCAACCTCGCCGACCGCGACACCGACCGATACGCCCAGGTGGGCATCACGCTGCGTGTCGACGATGCCGCGTTCGCCGAGCGGATGAAGGCCTTCATGCCGGCCATCCGCAACAACATCCTGATGATCCTCGCGCACAAGACCTCGGACCAGCTGCTCGCGCGCGAGGGCAAGGAACAGCTCGCCGCGGAGATCGCGCGCGAGGCGGTGCGGCCGCTGGGCATCGAGATCGACCCGCCCGAGGTCCAGGAAGGCGACGACGTGCCCGATCAGAAGCGCCGCCGCAAGCCGGCCGCGCCGCACAACCCGGTGCAGCAGGTGCTGTTCTCGAACTTCATCGTGCAGTGACGCCGCGCTGAGCCATGTCGCAGCAGATCCTCTCCCAGGACGAGGTCGACGCCCTCCTGCAGGGCATCACCGGCGAGAGCCAGAAGCTCGAGCAGGTCGAGG
>JALOSQ010000196.1 GCA_025458335.1 Ideonella sp. | reverse complement strand
GCGAGGCACGACGTGAAGTACCTGAGCACCCGCGGCGACCGCACGCCGCGCCGCTTCTGCGAGATCCTGCTCGAGGGCCTGGCGCCCGACGGCGGCCTCTACCTGCCCACGCACTACCCGCGCGTCGACCGCGGCACGCTCGCGCGCTGGCGCCGCCTGTCGTACGCCGAGCTCGCGTTCGAGGTCCTGTCGCTCTATGTCGACGACATTCCGCCGGACGACCTGCGGCGACTGGTCACCGAGACCTACACGCCGGCGGTTTTCGGCACCGAGGCGATCACGCCGGTGCGCGAACTGCGCGGGCTCGCGGGCGAGGGCCGCACGATCCTGCTCGAAGGCCTGTCCAACGGGCCGACGCTCGCGTTCAAGGACATGGCGATGCAGCTGCTCGGGCGCCTGTTCGAGTACGAGCTGGGGCGGCGCGGCGAGGAGCTGAACATCCTGGGCGCCACCAGCGGCGACACCGGCAGCGCCGCCGAGTACGCGATGCGTGGGCGGCGCGGCATCCGGGTGTTCATGCTGAGCCCGTACGGGCGTATGAGCCCGTTCCAGCAGGCGCAGATGTTCAGCCTGCAGGACCCGAACATCCACAACCTGTCGGTCGACGGCGTGTTCGACGACTGCCAGGACATCGTCAAGGCGGTCAGCGCCGACCTCGCCTTCAAGCGCGCACACCGGATCGGCACCGTCAACTCGATCAACTGGGCGCGGCTGCTCGCGCAAGTCGTCTACTACTTCGCCGGCTGGTTCCAGGCCACTCGCAGCGATGACGAGCGCGTGAGCTTCGCCGTCCCGTCCGGCAACTTCGGCAACGTGTGTGCCGGGCATGTCGCCCGCATGATGGGCCTGCCGATCGACCGGCTCGTCGTCGCCACGAACGAGAACGACGTGCTCGACGAGTTCTTCCGCACCGGCCGCTACCGCGTGCGCAGCAGCGCCGACACGCACGAGACCTCGAGCCCGTCCATGGACATCAGCAAGGCGTCGAACTTCGAGCGCTTCGTGTTCGACCTGCTGGGTCGCGACGGCGAGCGCACCCGCGAGCTGTTCGGCCCGGTGCTCGTCCGAGACGGCGAGTTCGCGCTGTCTGCCGAGGAGTTCTCGCGCATCGGGCGCTACGGCTTCGCCTCCGGCCGCAGCACCCACGCCGACCGGCTGGCCACGATCCGCCGGACCGCCGAGGTCGCCGGCGTGGTGGTCGACCCGCACACGGCCGACGGACTCAAGGTGGCCGTGGAGCAGGCCGTGCCGGGCGTGCCGATGATCGTGCTCGAGACGGCCCTGCCCGCCAAGTTCGCCTCGACGATCGTCGAGGCGCTGGGTCGGGAGCCCGCACGACCCGCCGGACTCGAGGACCTGGAACGGCGGCCTCGGCGCTTCGAGCGAACGCCGCGCAGCGCCGCCGCGGTCAAGGCGTACATCGAACGCACGGTGGCGATGGCCGGCGCCGCGAGCCCGAGCGGGGTGGCCTCGTGAAGGCGATCGGCCTCGTCGGTCCCTCCGGTTGCGGCAAGACGATGCTGGCGACCCAGCTGATCGGCCACTTGCGCGAGTCCGGGGCGCTCGTCTCGGCGGTCAAGCACGCCGCGCACGGATTCGAGATCGACCACCCCGGCACGGACAGCCGACGCCTGAGCGAGGCCGGCGCGTTCGAGACCGTGATCGCGTCGAGCCGGCGCATGGCCGTGCTGCGCGAGTTCGCGACCGACGTGGACCTGCGCGTGCAGGACCTGCTGGCGGGGCTCGCCGAGCCCGAGGGTGTGCCGCTTTGGGTGGTCTTCGAGGGGTTCCGCTACGCGAGTCACCAGAAGATCGAGTTCTGGACCGGGCAGGACACGCGCCCGGCGCTCTATCCGGAGGATCCGTTCGTCGTGGCCATCGTCACCGAGGTGCCCGAGACGCTGCCGCAGCCAACCGGCCTGCCGGTGTTCCGCCGCGACCAGGCGGCCGAGATTGCCGCGTTCCTGCTGCGCGACCCCGACCGGTTCGAGGTACGCGCATGAATGCGACCGCGGCGCCGCGGCCGCCGCTGCTGTCGCTCGACGAAGTGGTCGGCCGCATCGTCGACGACGTGCGCGCCGCCGGCCGGCTGCCCGCCGAGTCCGTCCCGACCTTCGACGCGCTGGGGCGCGTGCTGGCGCGCGGCGTCGTCTCCGAGGTGGACGTGCCGCCGGCTGACAACACCTCGATGGACGGCTATGCGGTGCGCTGCGCCGACGTGCCGCAGGGCGGCGCGGTGCTGCCGGTGTCGCAGCGCCTGCCCGCCGGCGTCGTCGGGACGCCGCTGCAGCCGGGTACGGCGGCGCGCATCTTCACCGGCGCGCAGGTCCCGCCCGGGGCCGACGCGATCGTCATGCAGGAAGACACCGAGCCGGTCGACGGCGGCGCGGTGCGCGTCCGCGTGGTGCCCGTGCCGGGCCAGTGGATCCGGCGCCGTGGCGAGGACGTCGCGGCCGGCGCCACGGTGCTGGCGAGCGGTCGGCGGCTCGACCCGCAGGCGCTCGGGCTCGCGGCCTCCGTGGGGCATGCCCGGCTCGAGGTGGTGCGTCGGCCGCGCGTTGCGCTGTTCTCGACCGGCGACGAACTGGTCATGCCCGGCGAGGTGCCGCCGTCCCGGCTGCCGCCCGGGGCCATCTACAACTCGAACCGCTTCACGCTGCGCGCCCTCCTGCAGGCGCTCGGGTGCGAGTGCACCGACCTGGGGATCATCCCGGATCGCCTCGACGCCACCCGCGAGGCCCTGCGGCGGGCCGCCGACGGCCACGACCTGATCCTCACCTCGGGCGGCGTCTCGGTGGGCGAGAAGGACCACCTGCGCCCGGCGGTCGAGGCCGAGGGCCAGGTGGACTTCCTGCAGATGGCGATCAAGCCGGGCAAGCCGCTGGCCTTCGGGCAGGTGCGCGGCCGCGCCGGGGCGACCTGGCTGATCGGCATGCCCGGCAACCCGGTGTCGAGCTTCGTGACCTTCCTGCTCGTGGCACGCCCGGCGCTGCTGGCGATGCAAGGCGCCGATCCGTCGCCGCTGGCGGCACTCGACTTGCGCGCCGACTTCGACTGGCCGCGCCCCGACCGGCGGCGCGAGTTCCTGCGCGCCAGGCGCAATCCCGACGGTGGCCTCGACCTGTTCCCGAACCAGAGTTCGGGCGTCCTGACCTCCGCGGTCTGGGGCGACGGCCTCGTCGACAATCCGCCCCAGCAGGCCATCCGGCGCGGCGACCGCGTGCGGTTCCTGCCTTTCTCCGCGCTGCTGGCCTGAACCCGAGCGCGGTCCTGCCCCCGGCCATGCGCGTCACCGTCCGCTACTTCGCCAGCCTGCGCGAGGCCCTGGGCCCGCAGGAATTGCTCGACCTGCCCGACGGCGCCACCGCAGGCGCCGCCCGCGACGCGCTGATCGCGCGCGGCGGGCGCCACGCCGAGGTCCTGGCCCGGGGACGGGCGGTGCGGTGCGCCGTCAACCAGGTGCTGGCCGACGACGCGACGGCCCTGCGCGACGGTGCCGAGCTCGGGTTCTTTCCGCCGGTCACCGGTGGGTGAGGGAACTCCCGTGGCCACGCCGCGCGTGACGGTCCAGACGGCCGATTTCGATGCCAGCGCCGAGGTCGCTGCGCTGCGCCGGGGCGACCCTGGCGTGGGCGCGGTGGCCGTGTTCATCGGCACGGTCCGCGACCGCAACGACGGCAGCGGCGTGAGCGCGATGGAGCTGGAGCACTACCCCGGCATGACCGAGCACGCGATCGAGGCGATGGTCGACGAGGCCTTCCGCCGGTTCGACCTGCGCGGCGCGCGCGTGATCCACCGCGTCGGGCCGCTCGTGCCCGAGGACCAGATCGTGCTGGTGGCGGTGACCTCGGCGCACCGCGGCGACGCCTTCCGGGGCTGCGAGTTCCTGATGGACTACCTCAAGACGCAGGCGCCGTTCTGGAAGAAGGAGCGCACGCCTGCCGGTGAGCGCTGGGTCGACGCGCGGGCGGCCGACGACGCCGCGCTGGCGCGTTGGGGCATCCGCTCGGACAACGCTGCGGCTTCGGGGGGCGGCTCGGCCGGCGCCGGGGCTGACGGCCCGTCGGCCTGAGGACATGGCCGGCGCGCCACTGTGGTCGCAGGCGCTGGCGGTGGCCGGCGGTGCGGCGGCCGGTGCGCTGGTTCGGTGGGGCGCGGGCGCCGCGCTGAATCCGCGTTGGGCCGGCTTCCCGCTGGGCACCCTCGCGGTGAACCTGGTGGGCGGGCTGCTGGTCGGCATCGCGCTGGCGTGGTTCCAGAGCCGTCCCGACGAGTGGTTGCGGCTGCTCGTCGTGACGGGCTTCCTGGGTGGACTCACCACCTTCTCGGCTTTCTCCGTCGAGTCCCTGCTGCTGCTGCAGCGTGGGCATTGGGCGCTGGCGCTCGGCCACACCGCCGCCCACGTGGCGGGCGCGCTGCTGTTCGCCGTGATCGGCCACCGCGTGGCGACGGCGCTGCTCGCCCCTTGACCTGGCTCAATCGTCCACCGTTCGACCGACGGCGTCGCACGGACAACGCTTGAAACGGCGGACGAGACCCCCACGTCGACTCGCAACGGAGGCACGACGCCCATGCGAATCGACAAGCTGACCACCAAGTTCCAGGAAGCGCTGGCCGAGGGCCAGAGCCTCGCCATCTCGCGCGACAACCCCTATGTCGAGCCGGCCCACGTGCTGGCGGCCATGCTCGCGCAGACGGACGGCCCGCGGCCGCTGCTCGAGCGTGCCGGTGCCAACGTCGCGGCGCTCAAGACGGCGATGGACACCGCGATCGCCGGGCTGGCAGGCCGGCCGCGACCTGGTGACGCTGCTGCAGGCCGCCGAGAAGGAGGCCGGCAAGCGCGGCGACCAGTTCATCGCCAGCGAGATGTTCCTGCTCGCGCTGGCCGATGCCAAGACCGACCTCGGCGGCATCGTGCGCGGCCACGGGCTGAACCGCAAGGCGCTCGAGGGCGCCATCGAGGCGGTGCGTGGCGGCCAGAAGGTCGACTCGGCCGAGGCCGAGGGCCAGCGCGAGGCGCTCAAGAAGTACACGCTCGATCTCACCGAGCGCGCCCGCCAGGGCAAGCTC
>JALOSQ010000016.1 GCA_025458335.1 Ideonella sp. | reverse complement strand
CAGGCGCCCTTCGCCGTCGTTCTGGCCCCAGCCCTTCCACTTGCAGTAGAGGTAGACGAAGAGCATCAGCGCGCCGCCGATCAGCAGCCCCGGCCCGACGCCGGCGATGAACATCTCGCCGATCGACACTTCCGCCGATACCCCGTACAGGATCATCGGGATCGAGGGTGGGATCACCACGCCGAGTTCGGCGCTGGTGGCCTGCAGCGCGGCGGCCCACTCGCGCGGATACAGGTGCTTGATGAGCGCAGGGATCAGGATGGCGCCGATCGCGAAGGTGGTGGCCACCGAGGAGCCCGAGACCGCCGCGAAGATCATGCAGGTCAGCACGCAGGTCATCGGCAGGCCGCCCTGCACGCCGCCCACCAGGCTCTTGGCGAACTCGACGAGTCGCCGCGAGATGCCGCCGGTCTCCATCAGGTTGCCCGCCAGGATGAAGAACGGGATCGCCGCGAGCGGGAACTTGTTGATCGCGGAGAACATCTCCTTGGCCGCGATCAGCATGTTGACGTTCGACACCTGGATGCCCACCAGGGCAGCCAGGCCGATCGACACCGCGACCGAGATGGTGAGTGCAAAGCACAGCACCATCGTGATGAGCATCGCGGTGGTCATGGATGCACGGGCGACTCAGGGGCAGGGTGGGCGTGCCGGCGGGTCATTGCGCTGACTCGAGTTCCAGCCGCTTGGGGTCGAGGAAGTTGCCGATCACCGCGATGGCCGAGAACACGCCACCCACGGGCAGCGCAAGGTACGCCCAGAACATCGAGACGCCTTCCAGACCGATGACCGTCTGCACCCGGCCGCGGACCGCATAGTCCCAGCCGATCCACACGATCACGGCCAGGAGCGTGAGCGAGGCCACGGTCACCAAGACGTCGAACACCCGCCGCAGCCGTGGCCCGCTCCAGCGGTAGAGCACGTCGACGCTGACCATCGCGCCGATCCGGAAGGCCAGCGGGATGCCGAGGAACACCATCCAGATCAGGCTGAACCGGATGAGGACCTCGGTCCACTCGGCCGGCCGCTCGATGATGAACCGCGTGATGATCTGCCACAGCCCCAGGCTGGCGGCGATCGCCATCATCGCGCACGCGAGCGCCGTCGCCAGCGCGGTGCTCGCGTGCTCGAACCTCAGGAACAGTTGGCGCACCGGCCGTGCGCCGTCACTTGAAGTTGCGGATGCGTTCGATGTTCGCCTTGCCGAACTGCTTCTCGAACTCGGCGTAGACAGGCGCGATGGCCGCCTGGAACTTGGCCTTGTCGACGTTCTCGACGACCTGCATGCCCTTGCTGCGCAGCTCGGCCACGCCCTTGGCGTCGTCCTCGTCCACCCGAGCCCGGTTCGCCTTGACGGCTTCGGCGGCTGCGGCCATGAAGTGCGCCTGGTCGGCCGCCGGCAGCTTGTCGAAGGCCGCCTTGTTCATCAGGAAGATCGCCGGGCTGTAGACGTGGCCGGTCAGCGTCAGGTGCTTCTGCACCTGGTCGAACTTGGCCGCCATGATCACCGACAGCGGGTTCTCCTGCCCGTCGACCGTGCCCTGCTGCAGCGCGGTGAAGACCTCGGGGAAGGCCATCGGCGTGGTGATGATGCCGAAGCCCTTGTACGCCGCGACGTGCACCGGGTTCTCCATCGTGCGCATCTTCAGGCCCTTGAGGTCGTCGGGCGAGTTCACGGCGCGCTTCGAGTTGGTCATGTGGCGAATGCCGTTCTCGCCCCAGGCCAGCGCCTTGAAGCCCTTGCCCTCGAAGGCCTTGAGCATGTCCTGGCCGATCGGCCCGTCGAGCACGGCGCGCGCGTGCGCCTTGTCGCGGAACAGGAAGGGGATGTCGAGGATGCGCGCCTCGGGCACGAAGTTCGGGACCGGCCCCGTCGAGGTGAAGGTCAGTTCCTGGGTGCCGAGCTGCACCGCCTCGATCGACTCGCGCTCGCCGCCGAGGGAGCCCGAGTAGAAGGTCTGGATCTTGTACTTGCCGCCGGTGCGGCGCTCGACCTCGCGGGCGAAGGTGTCGATCGCGACACCCTGGTGCGAGTTCTGCGCGACCGAGATGCTGATGCGCATCGTGGTCTGGGCAAGCGCGGGCGCGGCCAGCAAGGTCGACAGGGCGAGTGCAGCGGCAATGGGGCCGAGACGGCGGCGGGCGGGCAACATGGTGACGAAGTCTCCGAAGTCTTGGGATGCGCGGCCGGTGGAGTCCGGACACGGCTGGACACACCGAGTCGAGTGCGACTCCTGAGGTTCCCCGATTGGGGTTTGTCTTGCCAAGGGGGGAAAGCCTGTCAGGGGCGGCCCGGATTCTCGGCGGCCGATCTCGGCGCCAGGGGTCGGGGACAAGGCTCGGCATTCACGTCTGTACAAAAACACAGTACTCTCCGCGAATGCCTCACCGAACGATCCCCGTGGCCCCGGCGGCGGTCCTGCCGATCAAGGGCCGAGGCACCGCTTGGGCCGTCGCGCACCGGTTCGACCGGTTGGCGCGCGAGCGTTTCGACGATGGGTGGGGCTCTTGCCCCGAGGACACCGGCGCGCAGCCCGTGACCCAAGTGACCTTCGAGCACGCCCGCTCGATCCTCACCTCCAACGACTCGCCCGACATCGGCTTCGAGCAGTCGGTCAACCCGTACCGAGGCTGTGAGCACGGGTGCATCTACTGCTTTGCGCGCCCGACCCACAGCTACCTCGGCCTGTCGCCGGGCCTGGACTTCGAGACGCGGCTCATCGCCAAGGTGAATGCCGCCGACCGGCTGCGCGAGGCGTTCTCGCGGCCGTCGTACGTCCCACGGTCCCTCAACCTCGGCTCGGCCACCGACGCGTACCAGCCGGTCGAACGGCGCCTGCGCATCACCCGGTCGGTCGTCGAGGTACTGGCCGAGCATCGACACGCCTTTTCGCTGGTCACCAAGTCGGCCGGTGTCGAGCGCGACCTCGACCTGCTGGCGCCGATGGCCGCGCAAGGCCTGTTCGCGGCCTACGTGTCGCTGACCACGCTCGACCCTGCGCTGGCGCGCATCCTGGAGCCGCGCGCCGCGTCGCCGCAGCGGCGCCTGCGCACGATCGAGACCCTGGCGGCGGCGGGCGTGCCGGTCGGTGTCAGCGTCTCGCCGTTGATCCCGTTCCTCAACGAGCCGGAGCTCGAGCGTGTGCTCGAGGCCGCGCGCCGGGCCGGTGCGACACGGGCGTTCAGCGTCGTGCTGCGCTTGCCCTGGGAGCTCGGGCCACTGTTCAGGGACTGGCTGCAGCAGCACGTCCCGCAGCGCGCGGCACGCGTGATGGCACGGCTGCAGGAGATGCGCGGCGGTCGCGACAACGACGCGCGCTTCGGCACGCGCATGACCGGGGAGGGCGTCTGGGCCGACTTGCTGCGCCAGCGCCTGCACAAGGCCTGCGACCGGCTCGGCTTCGAGCGCGGGCGCGTCGAACTCGACCTCGGGGCGTTCCGGCGGCCGGCTTCCCCGGCTCGGCAGGGTAGCTTGTTCTAGGCTGGTGGCGGTTGGGTGGCGGGGCGGCAGGCCGTGGCCTGCCGCCGTTCACTTGAACATCGCCTTGACGCGATCGGTCCAGCTGCGTGCGTTGGGCGAGTGCCTCTCGCCGCCCTTGCGGAATGACTCGTCGAGCTCGCGCATCAGCTTGCGCTGGTGCTCGGTGAGCCGCACCGGCGTCTCGACGGCGACGTGGCAGTACAGGTCGCCCGGATAGCTCGAGCGAAGGCCCTTGATGCCCTTGCCGCGCAGGCGGAAGGTCTTGCCGTGCTGCGTGCCCTCCGGGATCTCGATCTCGGCCTTGCCGCCGAGCGTCGGCACCTCGATCGTGCCGCCGAGCGAGGCGGTCGTCAGGCCCACGGGCACCGTGCAGTGCAGGTCGTCGCCGTCACGCTCGAAGATCTCGTGCTGCTTGATCCGGATCTCGATGTAGAGGTCGCCCGGAGGACCCCCGTTGCTGCCAGGCTCGCCATTGCCCGACGAGCGGATGCGCATGCCTTCGTTGATACCGGCCGGGATCTTGACCTCGAGGGTCTTGTTCTTCTTGAGCTTGCCCTGCCCGTTGCAGGCGGGGCAGGGCTCGGGGATCACCTTGCCCGACCCCTGGCAGTGCGGGCAGGTCTGCTGGATGCTGAAGAAGCCCTGGCGCATGTGCACCGTGCCCGAGCCGTTGCAGTGGGTGCAGACCTTGACCGAGGTGCCGGCCTTGGCACCGGTGCCGCCGCAGGTGTCGCACTCCTCCCAACTGGGGATGCGGATCTCGGTTTCCTTGCCGTGCGCGGCCTCCTCGAGCGTGATCTCCATCGCGTAGCTCAGGTCCGCCCCGCGGTAGACCTGTTGCCCGCCCGGGCGGCGACCACCGCCGAAGATGTCGCCGAAGATATCGCCGAAGGCCTCGGCGAACCCGCCGAAGCCTTCGGGCCCCTGGCCAGGCCGGAATCCGCCGGCGCCCATGCCGCTCGACGGATCCACGCCGGCATGGCCGAAACGGTCGTAGGCCGCCCGCTTCTGCGGATCCGAGAGCATCTCGTAGGCCTCCTTGGCCTCCTTGAACTGCTCCTCGGCCTTCTTCGCCCCGTCGCCCTGGTTGCGGTCGGGGTGGTACTTCATGGCCAGCTTGCGGTAGGCCTTCTTGAGGTCGTCGTCGGTGGCGTTGCGGGCAACGCCGAGGACTTCGTAGTAGTCGCGCTTGGCCATGGATCAGGGGCTCCGCGGGTCGTGTCGGGGCACGCTCAGGAACAGGGACGCCGGCCGGGCGTCGGACCAGGGGTCCGCGCCGGGCCGGCGGGGCAGGGGAGGCGCAGCGAGGCGGTCAATCGCGCTTGACTTCCTTGAACTCGGCGTCGACCACGTTGTCGTCCGCCTTCGACGCCGAGGCGCCCGCGCCGGGCGCCGCGCCGGCCTCGGCACCCGCCGCCGGGCCGCCCGGCGCCGCCTGGGCGTCGGAGTACATCTTCTCACCGAGCTTCTGGCTGGCCGTCATCAGCGCCTCGGTGCGGGACTTGATCGCCTCCTTGTCGTCGCCCTTGATCGCCTCCTCGGTCGCCTTGATGGCGTCCTCGATGCGAGCCTTGTCGGCCGCCTCCAGCTTGTCGCCGAACTCGGACATCGACTTGCGCACGCTGTGAAGCAGGCCGTCGGCCTCGTTGCGCGCCTGCACCAGCTCGAACTTCTTGTGATCCTCGGCGGCGTTGAGCTCGGCGTCCTTCACCATCTTCTGGATCTCCTCCTCGGTCAGACCCGAGTTGGCCTTGATGGTGATCTTGTTCTCCTTGCCCGTGCCCTTGTCCTTGGCGCTCACGTGCAGGATGCCGTTGGCGTCGATGTCGAAGGTCACCTCGATCTGCGGCATGCCGCGCGGCGCCGGCGCGATGCCCTCGAGGTTGAACTCGCCCAGCATCTTGTTGCCGCCGGCCATCTCGCGCTCGCCCTGGAACACCTTGATGGTCACCGCCGGCTGGTTGTCGTCGGCCGTCGAGAACACCTGGGCGAACTTGGTCGGGATGGTGGTGTTCTTGGTGATCATCTTGGTCATCACGCCGCCCAGCGTCTCGATGCCCAGCGACAGCGGGGTGACGTCGAGCAGCAGCACGTCCTTGCGATCGCCCGACAGCACCTGGCCCTGGATGGCGGCGCCCACGGCGACGGCCTCGTCGGGGTTGACGTCCTTGCGCGGCTCCTTGCCGAAGAACTCCTTGACCTTCTCCTGCACCTTGGGCATGCGCGTCATGCCGCCGACCAGGATCACGTCGTTGATCGCGTCCACGCCCACGCCGGCATCCTTGATGGCGGTGCGGCACGGCGCGATCGTGCGCTCGATCAGGTCCTCGACCAGGGACTCGAGCTTGGCGCGCGTGAGCTTGAGGTTCAGGTGCTTCGGGCCCGACGCGTCGGCCGTGATGTAGGGCAGGTTGATGTCGGTCTGCGTGCTGTTCGACAGCTCGATCTTGGCCTTCTCCGCCGCCTCCTTGAGGCGCTGCAGCGCCAGCACGTCCTTCGACAGGTCGACGGCCTGGTCCTTCTTGAACTCGCCGATGATGTAGTCGATGACGCGCTGGTCGAAGTCCTCGCCGCCCAGGAACGTGTCGCCGTTGGTCGACAGCACCTCGAACTGCATCTCGCCGTCGACGTCGGCGATCTCGATGATCGAGATGTCGAACGTGCCGCCGCCGAGGTCGTACACGGCGATCTTGCGGTCGCCCTTGCCCTGCTTGTCCAGGCCGAAGGCCAGCGCCGCCGCAGTCGGCTCGTTGATGATCCGCTTGACCTCGAGGCCGGCGATGCGACCGGCGTCCTTGGTGGCCTGGCGCTGGCTGTCGTTGAAGTAAGCGGGCACCGTGATGACCGCCTCGGTCACCGGCTCGCCGAGGTAGTCCTCGGCGGTCTTCTTCATCTTGCGCAGCACTTCGGCGCTGACCTGCGGCGGCGCGATCTTCTTGCCGCGCACCTCGACCCACGCGTCGCCGTTGTCGGCCGCGCTGATCTTGTAGGGCATCAGGTCGATGTCCTTCTGCACTTCCTTCTCGGTGAACTTGCGGCCGATGAGGCGCTTGACGGCGTACAGCGTGTTGCGGGGGTTGGTGACCGCCTGCCGCTTGGCCGACGCGCCCACCAGCACCTCGCCGTCTTCCATGTAGGCGACGATCGACGGCGTGGTGCGCGCACCCTCGCTGTTCTCGATCACCTTCGTGGTGTTGCCTTCCATGATGGCGACGCACGAGTTCGTGGTGCCGAGGTCGATGCCGATGATCTTGGCCATGGGTTTCTCCTGAAATCTGGAATCCGTTGCACCCGAGTTGCGGTTCACTCAGGTCATTTCAAGCGCCGGCGGCGTCGATGGGCCTGCGCACGGTGGGTTGGGCTCAGCCGGAAGCCGCGACGGTCACCAGCGCCGGGCGCAGCACCCGCTCGCTGATGACGTAGCCCTTCTGCAGGACGGCGACCACGGTGTTGGCCTCCTGGCCGCTCGCCGGGACGACGCTGATGGCCTGGTGAAGGTGCGGGTCGAAGCGGGTGCCGGCCGCCGGGGCGATCTCGAGCACCTTGTTGCGCTCGAGCGCCTGGGCGAGCTGCCGCAGGGTCGCATGCACGCCCTCGAGCAACTGCTCGGGCGTGGCGCCCTGGATGGCCAGCGACGCCTCGAGGCTGTCCTTGACCGGCAGCATGCTCTCGGCAAAGCCCTCGATCGCGAACTTGCGCACCTTCGAGACCTCTTCCTCGGTGCGGCGGCGGATGTTCTCGACCTCGGCCTTGGCGCGGAGGTAGGCGTCGGCCACTTCGGAGTGACGCGCCTCGAGCTCGGCGAGCCGGGCGTGCGCCTCGGCCAGGGGGTCCTGGGGGACGTTCGTCGGCGCGTCGGCCGGCACGGTATCGGGCGCATGGCCCGACGGCGGATGATCAGGGTTCTCCATGGGTTTTCCCGGTCACTCGAGTGACCTGTCTCGAAACTGCCGTCGAGGTCGGCGCGAAACCCAGGATTTCAAGGGGATTCGTTCCAAAACCCAAGGCACAACGCCGCGAAAACCCGCGCCAGGGCACGGACGCCCTTGCCCGGGGGAGTCACCGCAGGGGGTTTCCGACACGGCACGAGTAGTGGGAAAATCTCCCAGAAGACACAATCAATGGCTGATCCCGACGCTTCCCCGCCGCCGGGCACGACCACGCTCGTGCCGAGCCCCGAGCACGCCGACATGGCGCTGGCCGAGGCCGTGACGCTCATGCAGCCGGTCGTGCGGTGGCTGCTGCGCCACGGGGTGAACTACGTCGCGTTCGCCGACCAGCTCAAGGCGGTGTTCCTCGATGTGGCGCGCGACGAGCTGCGCCGCAGCGGCGGCAAGGCCACCCATTCGGCGATCAGCGTGCTCAGTGGCGTGCACCGCAAGGACGTGCGATCGCTGCTGGAAGCCAGCGATGCGCGCGAGCGCCGCAAGGGCATCCCGCTGGCCTCGCAGGTGTTCACCCGGTGGGTGACCGATCCGCTGTACCGCAGCGCGGACGGCACACCGGCGGTGCTCCCGCGCGTCGGGCCCGCGCCGAGCTTCGACAGCCTGGCCCGCGCCGTGTCGACCGACGTGCACCCGCGCTCGGTGCTCGACGAACTCGTGCGCCTGGGGCTCGTCACCGCGAGCGAGGACCAGGTCGGCCTGGCCAACGCTGCCTTCGTGCCGGCAGGCCAGCTCCAGGAGCTCACCGCGCTGTTCGTCGCAAGCGCGGCCGACCATGTCGCCGCCGCCGTCCACAACCTCACGGAGTCGGGGCCGAAGCTGCTCGAGCAGAGCGTCTTCGCCGACGGCCTTTCGGCGGCGTCCGCCGAGGCGCTTGGGCAGGCGGCCCGCGACGCGTGGCGGCAGGTGTTCGACCCCTTCGTCGCCACGGCGCGTGAACGCCTCCACGCGGACAACGCGGCCGGGCTGCCCGAGGCGGCGCAGCACCGCATGCGCTTCGGCGTGTACTTCTATGCCGAGCCGACCGCAGCGGCGGATCCGCAGGCGCACGGCCCTGCGCGCGAGGTCCCGGCGGTGGCCCCGGAGCGGCCGGCCGGCCGCCCGCGGGCCCGCCGCCCCAAGGCTCCACGAGGAACCCCATGACACGCCCCGACCCCGACGGCCGCTGCGCGGCCGCGCCCTGTCCTCCGGCCGGAACCCGCACAGCGCCGGGACGCTGGAGCGCCTTCCTCGCGACGTTCCTCGCGGTCGCGGTGCTGGTGCTGCACGGTTGCGGGGGCGGCGGCCTGGGCTCGGGCGGCACCGGGGCGCCCCTGGCCCTGACCAGCGGCACGGTCACCGGCTTCGGCAGCGTGATCGTCGACGGGGTGTCCTACGACGACCGGCAGGCCGACGTGCAGGTGGATGATCCGTTCGGCGCGTTCCGTCGCGCCGAGGCCCGGCTCGGCCATCAGGTGGAGATCGAGTTCGACGCCCAGGGCGTGCCGCGCGTGATCCGCGTCGGTGCCCAGTTGCTCGGCCAGGTCGACGCCGTCCTTGGCGCCGGCCGCTTCCGCGTCCTCGGCCGCGAGGTCGTGGCCAATGCCGACCCGCGTGCGGGGCCGATCACGGTCCTCGACGGGTACGTCTCGCCCGCGGCGATCGCCGCGGGCCAGTGGGTCGAGGTGCACGGGTTCGACACCGCGAACGACGCCCTCCAGGCCACGCGGGTGCAGCGCCTCGCCGCGGCGCCGCTGTTCGTGCGCGCGACGGGCCGCATCGAGTCCCTGGAGCGGCGCTTCGACACGGACACGTTCCGGCTGGCTGGCGGCCCGACGGTGCTCGTGCCGCCCGTGGCGCTGCGGCTGCCGCGCGGCACCGACCTCGCGGTCGGCCAGCGCGTGACGGTGCTCGGACCAGCGTCCGAGGTTCGCACGCCGCTCGGGCAGGTGCTCGTCACGGCGGGCCTGGTGGCCGTCCGGGCCGAACCCGGGTTGGGCCAGGTGATCACCCTGGCCGGCCGGGTGAGCGGCGTGCAGGCCACGAGCCTGCTGATCGGCGGCCGGGTGGTCGAGTTCGAGCCCGCGGTCGTCGAGCCTGCGGGCGGCTTGGGCGACGGCGTCTATGCGCGCATCGAAGGCGAGGTGCTCGCGGGAGGCCGGCTGCGCGCGCGGGCGATCCGCGTCCGCAGCGCCATCGGCGCCGGCGGCGAGGACGTCGAGCTCAGGGGCAACGTCACCGGCCTCAGCGGTGACGGACGCCGCTTCTCCGTTCGGGGGGTGTCCGTCGAGGTGCCGCTGGGCGTGGTGCCACGGGATTGCCCGTCCGGCCAGCTCGCCGAGGGCGTCTACGTGGAAGTCACGGCCCGCCTCGGGCTCGGGACGCTGGAGGCCCGTCAGATTGCCTGTCGGGCGGAGTCCCCCGGGGTGATCGTGACCCGGCAGGGCGTGGTCGGTTCGATCGACGTGTTGCGCCAGCAGTTCGTGCTTCAGGCGCCGGCCCCCGGAGGCTCGCCGCAGCGAGTGGAGTGGAGCGCGTTGACCTTCTTCCGCGATCTCGACCCGACCGCGGGCTCGTTCGACGGCCGGTCGGTGGAGGTCGACGGGCAGCTGCGCGCTGCGGACGGAGTGCTCGAGGCCCGGCGTGTGCGACCGCGTGACTGACCGACGAGACCGACCCGCGTGCCCGACCCGGCGGGCTCAGCGCCGTGGCCCGCCGTCCTCGGGCAGTCCCGCGCTCCAGCGCGTCCATTCGGCGAGCTGCCGACGGTCCCGCTTGGTGGGACGCCCGCGCGCCTGCTCGAGCGCCGGCTCGGGGGCGGTGCGGCGGCGCTCGGCCTCGGCCTCGCGGGCTCGCCGGCTGTCCTCGGTCTCGGCATAGAGCGTCTGGGCGATGGAGGCCGGGCCGCGCTTCGCGTCGAAGGCCATCACGAGCACGGTGCGCTGAACCGGTCCCTGGCGGATCCACACCCGGTCGCCCAGGCGCAGCTCGCGTCCGGGCTTGCACTCGGCGTCGTTGACCCGCACGCGACCACGCTCGATTTCCTCGACCGCGATCGAGCGGGTCTTGAAGAACCGTGCCGCCCACAGCCACTTGTCGAGCCTCTGGCCTTCGGACCGCGGGGTGTCGGGCGGGGAGGAGCGTCGGGGGTCGGCGGGCATGCGCGGGTGCGGCGATGTCGGTGCAGGGGCGGGCGCGTGGGGGAAGTGCCGGGGCAGAGGATACGGCGCCGGAAGCCGTGCGCCGGCGTTCAAGGGCCGGTGGCGGCGAGCCGCAGGGTCACCACGGCATCGAGCCCTTCCACCCGGACCCCGACGGTGCGGTTGTCCAGGCGGATCGACCCGCCGAGCGACTCGACGATGCCCTTGCAGATGGCCAGGCCCAGGCCGGATCCCGAGCGCGGGTCGCCTGTCGCGAACGGCTCGAACAGCCGTGCGCGCTGCCGCGGGTCGAGGCCCGGGCCGCTGTCACTGACGCACAGCCGGGCCTCGTCGCCGCGAGCCGCCGTGCGCACCGTCAGCCGACCGGCGTGCGGCGAGTGACGGATGGCGTTGTGCAGCAGGTTGCGGGTCAATTCGCGCAGCGGCCAGTCGTGCGACCGGATGACGGCCGGCTGCGCGTCGAGCTCGAAGTCGAGTTGCCGGTCGGCGATCAGCGGTGCCAGGTCGAGCGCCACGCCGCGCACCACCTCGGCCAGGTCCGTGTGCGGCACCGGCGACTCGACCGCGTCACGGGACGGGTCCGCCGCCTGCGCCGGCGCGGCGCTCGCGTCGGGTCGCGCCGCCTGCTGCCGCAGTTGCTCGACCTTGGCGAGCGCCAGCATCTGGTTGGCCAGCATCGTGGCGCGCTCCACCGTCGCGCCGATCTCGTCCAGCGCCTGACCCGGTGCAACGTCGCCGCGCCGGGCCGACTGGACCTGCGTGCGCAGCACCGCCAGCGGCGTGCGCAACTGGTGCGAGGCGTCGCGCACGAAGCGCCTCTGGTGCTCCAGCGACTCGCGCAGCCGCTGCATGTGCTGGTTCGTTGCGTCGAGCAGCGGCTCGAGCTCGCGGGGCGCTCCCTGCACGGCGATCGGCTCGAGGTCGCCGGCATCGCGCTGCGCGAGGCGCTCGCTGAGCTCGCGGACCGGGGCGGTCACGCGCTGAACCACCCACACGACCGTCAGCGCGATCACGCCCAGCAGCGCGGCCTGGCGCCCGATGGTGTCGATCAGCGTCTGGCGCGCGAGCGTGTGGCGCAGCTCGAGCGTCTCGGCCACCTGGATCGTCGCCATGCCCTGGCCGCCGACGCCGGCCACCGGCTGCAGCAGCACGGCCACCCTCACCGGTTCGCCCCGGTAGGCATCGTCGTAGAAGGCGACCAGGGCCGCGTAAGGGCCCTGGTCGGGCAGCTGGCCGCGCCAGGGCGGCAGGTCCTCGAAGCCGGAGACGACCTCCCCGTCGAAGCCCGTGACCTTGTAGTACAGGCGGCTGCGGTTGTCGGCCTCGAACGCTTCCAGCGCCGAGTACAGCAGGTTGGCCTGGAGCCTCGGGCGCCCGTCGTCGACCCGCACGCTCAGCAGTTCGCCGAGCGACTTGGCCGACGCCAGCAGGGTCCGGTCGTATGCCGTATCCGCCGCCGCGAGCGCCTGGCGATGCACCATCACGGCATTGACGACCTGCAGCAGCAGCACGGGCACCAGGATCCCCAGCAGCAGGCGCGCGCGCAGCGACAGGTTCGGCATCGTCGGCTCGTCGGTCGTGGGCGTCAGCCGGCCGCCGGCGGGCCGGGCGGCTCTTCGGCCGTGCGCAGCAGGTAGCCCAGGCCGCGCAAGGTGACCAACTCCACCGGGCAGTCGTGCAGGCGACGCCGCAGCCGATAGGCGACGACCTCGATCGCCTCGGTCTGCACGTCGGGTTGCCCGGGAAAGACGAGCTCGAACAGGCGCTCCTTGGCCACGGCGTGTCCCGGTCGCGCCAGCAACGCGCGCAGCAGCGCGGCCTCGCGAGGAGCCAGCTCGAGCGGCGCGCCCCGGTGGTACACGGCGCCATTGGTCGTGTCGACGCGCAGGCCGGCGAACTCCACGGGGGCGACCTCGGTGGCCGCGCCGGTGCGCCGACGCACCAGCGCCCGGATCCGGGCCTCGAGCTCGTCGAGGTCGAAGGGCTTGGGCAGGTAGTCGTCGGCCCCGATGTTCAGGCCGAGCACGCGATCGCCCACCGTGCCGCGGGCCGTCACGATCAGCACCGGCGTGTCGAGCCCCTCGGCGCGGGCGCGGCGCAGCACCTCGAGACCATCGACCTCGGGCAGCGACAGGTCGAGCAGCACCAGGTCGGGCACGGCGGCGCGCCAGCGGTCCAGCGCCCGCGCGCCGTCGCCGCAGGTCACGACTTGCACGCCGCGCCGCTCGAGCGAGCGCTGCAGCGTGGTACGCATCGCGGGATCGTCTTCGACGAGCAGGATCTTCATCGGGGCACGCCCGCGGAGTTTCCGGTCGATCGGGCCCTTCGGCACGGCGGGACGCGGTGCCCAGGCTCCTCGCTAACCCTAGGCCAGTGGACAGCGGACTGACAGGCAGGCTGTCGAACATGCGTCCCGGAGCCGCACGTGAGGTCCGCCAGCCCGGCCGCAGGCGGCGTTCGGCACCCTCGACACAAGCCACGGAGACTTTCCATGCGACGCGACACCTTCCTGCGTTCGATGACCGCGCTGGCCGCCACCGCGGCGTTGCCCTGGCCCGCCCTGGCGGCGGCCAACCTGAAGATGATGATCCCGGCGAACCCGGGCGGGGGATGGGACAGCACCGGGCGCGCGCTCGGCCGGGCCCTCCAGGAGGCTGGCGTCGCATCGGCGGTGAGCTACGAGAACAAGGGTGGCGCGGCCGGTGCGATCGGCCTGGCGCAGTTCCTCAACGCCAGCCGGGGCGACCCGAACGCGCTGCTGATGATGGGCCAGGTGATGATCGGCGGCATCATCACCGGCAAGCCGCCGGTCACGGTGACCTCGGCCACCGCGATCGCGCGGCTCACCAGCGAGTACCCGGTGTTCGTGCTGCCGGCGGCCTCGCCCATGAAGACGCTCGCCGACGTCGTCGAGCAGCTCAAGAAGGACCCGGGCAGCGTCAAGTGGGGCGGCGGCTCGCGCGGCTCGACCGAGCACGTCGCGATCGCGATGCTCGCGCGCGCCGTCGGCGTGGACGCCGCGCGCGCGAACTACGTGCCCTTCCGCGGGGGTGGCGAGGCGGTCGCGGCGATCCTCGGCAACAACGTGACGGTGGGCGCCAGCGGCTACAGCGAGTTCCAGCAGTACATCGAGGCCGGCAAGATGCGGCCGATCGCGATCGCCGCCCCGGTGCGCCAGAAGGGCATCGCCGTGCCGACCCTCAAGGAGCTCGGCTACGACATCGAGATCGGCAACTGGCGCGGCGTGTACGCCGCCCCGGGGATCACACCGGCGCAGCGCCAGGCGATGGTCGACATGGTCGTCAAGGCCACGCGGACCAAGTCGTGGGCCGAGTCCCTCGAGAAGAACAACTGGACGCCGGCGCTGCTGACCGGCAAGGCCTTCGAGGACTTCGTCGACCAGGAATTCGCGTCGATGCGCGCGACGATGGTCAAGGCCGGGATGATCTGAGGGGACTGCACAGCCGCGACCGCCACCCGTACGAGCCACTGCGGAGCTGAACGGTGGATCTCCCCGGCGACCCACGGCATGGCGACGCGCCGCCTCCGGACGCGGCGGGCGCGCATCGCCAGACGGCGGTGGGCGCCTGCGTCCTCGTGGTCGGGGGGCTTCTCGCGTGGGGGGCGACCTCGATCCCGGGCGATGCGGGCTACGCCGGCATCGGACCGAACTTCTTGCCGTGGGTGGTCAGCGCGGCGCTTCTGTCGTGCGGCGCCTGGCTGCTGTGGGAGTCGCTCACCGGCGGCTTCCGGCGGATGGAGCCGCCGTCCGGCGCGGCGCGGGGCGACTGGCCGGCGCTGGCCTGGGTGAGTGCCGGGGTGCTGGCCAACGCGGCGCTGATCACCACGATCGGCTTCGTGCTCGCGTGCACCTTGTGCTTCGTGTTCGGCGTGCGCGGGCTGCGCCTCGCCGAAGGTCGCCGAGGCGGCGGTGCGCGGCAGTGGGTCATCGACGCAGCGACCGGGCTGGCGATCGCGCTGCCGGTGTTTTGGCTGTTCACGAAACTGCTGTCGATCAGCCTGCCGGGCTTGACCGGGACCGGCTGGCTCTGACGCCGGGCCCGAGGGCCGCGATCGGAACGCGACCGGGCCGGCAAGCCGGCCGGGCCACCCTGGAATCACGGGCGCGGAGTACGCATGGACACCTGGACCCAACTGATGGGCGGCTTTGCGGCCGCGGCCACGCCCGTCAACCTGATGTGGGCCTTCATCGGCTGCGTGATCGGCACGGCCATCGGCGTGCTGCCCGGGCTTGGCCCCGCGGTCACCGTCGCCATGCTCCTGCCGATCACCACGCAGGTCGAGCCGACCGCGTCGATGATCTTCTTCTGCGGCATCTACTACGGCGCGATGTACGGCGGCTCGACCACATCGATCCTGCTGAACACGCCGGGCGAGACGGGCACGATGGTGACCGCGCTCGAGGGCTTCAAGATGGCCAAGCACGGGCGGGCCGGGGCGGCCCTGGCCACCGCCGCCATCGGCTCGTTCGTGGCCGGCACGATCGCCACGATCCTCGTCACGCTGTTCGCGCCGGTGGTTGCCGAGTTCGCGGTCCGTCTCGGCCCGCCCGAGTACTTCATGCTGATGCTGCTGGCCTTCACCACCGTGACGGCGGTGCTCGGCAAGAGCGTGCTGCGCGGGCTCACGGCCTTGTTCATCGGCCTGGCCTTCGGCCTGATCGGGATGGACCAGATCAGTGGCCAGGTGCGCTACACCGGCGGCGTGCCGGAGTTCATGGACGGCATCGAGGTGGTGCTGGTCGCCGTGGGCCTGTTCGCGGTCGGCGAGACGCTCTACAACGCGCTCTACGAGGGGCGCAGCAGCTCGCAGATGAACCGCCTGACGCGTGTGCACATGACCCGCACCGAGTGGCGTCGCTCGTGGCCGGCCTGGCTGCGCGGCACGGCGCTCGGCTTCCCCTTCGGAACGATTCCCGCCGGCGGATCGGAGATCCCGACCTTCCTGAGCTATGCCACCGAGCGCAAGCTGTCGAAGCACAAGGAAGAGTTCGGCACCACCGGCGCGATCGAAGGCGTGGCAGGCCCCGAGGCAGCCAACAACTCGGCCGTGACGGCAACGCTGGTGCCCCTGCTGACGCTGGGCATCCCGACCTCGGTCACGGCGGCGATCCTGCTGTCGGCCCTGCAGAACTACGGCATCAACGCCGGCCCGCAGCTGTTCCAGACCTCGTCGGATCTGGTGTGGGCGCTGATTGCATCGCTCTACATCGGCAACGTGATGCTGCTGGTGCTGAACCTGCCGCTGGTCGGCCTGTGGGTCAAGCTGCTCAAGATCCCGAAGGCGCCGCTGTACGCGGGCATCCTGATCTTCGCGACGGTGGGCGTCTATGGCATGCGCCAGAGCGCGTTCGACCTCGTGCTCATGTACGCGATCGGCCTGCTCGGCGTGCTGATGCGCCGCTACGACTTCCCGACCGCGCCGGTCATCGTGGGCATGATCCTCGGGCCGCTGGCCGAGGCGCAGTTCCGGAACGCGCTGTCGATCGGCGAAGGGCGATGGACGGTGTTCCTGGAGCGGCCGATGTCGGCCGCGCTCCTGGCGGTGGTGGTGGCCGTGCTCGTGCTGCCCCGCGCCTGGAAGTGGTACGCCCGGCGCTCGGCGTCGGCCTGACGGGCCGGTTCCACGACCGTGCGCAGGCGGGGGCGGCTCAGTCGGCCGCGCCCGCCTCGATCGCACGCGCCCGGCGGGCGGCCAGCAGCGCCGCATCGGGAGCGGCCGACTGCGTGTCCCAACCCTGCAGGTGCTGGATCGCGATCTGGCTGAGCGCGGCGATCCACTCGTGCTGGTCGTTCAGGCACGGGATGTAGTGGAACGACTGCCCGCCGGAGCTGAGGAAGGCATCGCGCGCCTCGATCGCGATCTCCTCGAGCGTCTCCAGGCAGTCGCCGGTGAAGCCCGGGCACATCACGTCGACGCGTCGCACGCCCTGGGCAGCAAGCTCGCGCAGCGTCGGCTCGGTATAGGGCTGCAGCCACTCGGCGCGGCCGAATCGGCTCTGGAACGTCGCGGTCCACTGGCTGCGGTCGAGCCCCAGCCGTTCGGCGAGCAGGCGCGCGGTCTTCAGGCACTCGCAGTGGTACGGGTCGCCCAGCGTCAGCGTGCGCTTGGGCACGCCGTGGAAGCTGAGCACGAGCCGATCGGGGCGCCCCTCGGACTGCCAGTGCGCTTGCACGCGCCGCGCCAGCGCCTCGATGTAGCCCGGGTGGTCGTGGTAGCGGTTGACGAATCGCAGCTCCGGCACCCAGCGCACCCGCTGTGCCCAGGCATGAACCGCATCGTGCACGCTCGCCGTGGTCGTGGCCGAGTACTGCGGGTACAGGGGTAACACCAGCACGCGTTGCACGCCGCCGGCCTTCAGCTCGTCGAGCACCGAGGGCACCGAGGGGTTACCGTAGCGCATGGCGTAGCGCACGGCCAGCCGATGACCGCGCTCGCCCAGGTAGCCGCGCAACAGCGTGGCCTGCCGGTCGGTCCAGACCTTCAGGGGCGAGCCTTCGGGTGTCCAGATGCTCGCGTACTTGGCCGCCGACTTGGCCGGTCGCGTGCGCAGGATCACCCCATGCAGCAGCGGCCACCAGACCAGCCGCGGGATCTCCACGACCCGCCGGTCGCCGAGGAACTCGGCCAGGTAGCGGCGCAGCGCGGCTGGCGTCGGCTCGTCAGGCGTGCCCAGGTTCACCAGCAGGACGGCCGTGGCCGGGCTGGCGGGGGCTTCCCCGTG
>JALOSQ010000195.1 GCA_025458335.1 Ideonella sp. | reverse complement strand
ACGCTCGCGGCGGCGCCGGCCGCCACCACGGTCGATCCGCTGTTGCCGCAGATCGCGCAGGCCGCTGTCCAGACCGGGACGATGAGGGCCTCGATGGCGCAACTCGAGCAACAGGTCACGGCCAGTCGCCAGGAGATCGAGCGACTGCGCCAGGACCTCGACCAGGCCCGCGAAGACGCCGTCACGGATCCGCTCACGCATCTGCTGAATCGCAAGGGCTTCCAGCATTTCCTCGAGTCGCTGGTGCAGGCCCCGCCCGGTGGCGGCGCGGCGCCAGGCCTCATCATGATCGACGTCGACCACTTCAAGCAGGTCAACGACCAGCATGGCCACACGATGGGCGACCGCGTGCTCGCCGGCCTCGGCGAGGTGCTGCGGGCGGTCGTGCCTCGCCAGGTTGGCTGGTCGGCGCGATACGGTGGCGAGGAATTCGCCGTCCTGTTGTCCGCGACGACCGGGGAGCGTGCCACCCAGCTGGCCGATGCCCTGCGCGACCGGATCGCGGCCATGAAGCTGCGCAATCGCCAGACCAACGAGGTGGTCCTGACGGTGACCGTGTCGACCGGGGTGGCCCTGCACCGGCCAGGCGAGGACTCGACCGGCTTCGTGGCGCGCGCCGACAAGGCGCTGTACCGCTCCAAGCAGACCGGCCGAAACCGCACTTCGCTCGCACCCTGAGACCCGCAGCGAGCCGGTCAGGGCCTTCGCCGCGGCCGCGCGCGTCTGGCCCTGGCGCCGACGACCCCCTCGCGGGCATTGCCCGTCGACATGGCCCCGCGAACTGGTACCCCCCAGTCGCGCTGTTCTGGCGCCACGACGCCGCGCGACCGCCTAAGCTGCGGTCACTCGCGCCCGTTGACCAAAGCCCGTTCACGCTCAATCCAATGGACGACCGTCCCCCGCCCCGCTTCCTGCCCGCCACCGGGCGTCGCCTGCCGTGGCACCGTCGGGCGGTCGTTCGCTTGGAGAGTCACCGATGCTTGGCGGCTTGAAGCGCCTGCTGGGTCTTGCACCCGCGCCGGCTCCCGTGGCGCCGAGGCCTCGCGTGCAGCGGCCCGTTGCGCAGGACTTCGCCATGCGCCCGCCTGGGCCGCACCTGCGCAGCCCGCTTCGACCCGAGGACGAGACCCTGAGTCGACCGGCCATCGAGTGGCTCAAGGCGTTGCCCCGCCGCCATCGTCCCGAGGCCCTGGCACGCCAGTACCCCCGCATCTGCAACAAGTTCGCCCTGGTGTGGCCGGATCCGGCCCTCACCGAGGCGTACTTCGACGCCCTGCTGGTCGACCGTCGCGGCGGACGTCGGGGGTTTCCCCGCGACGTGCTGACCGACATCCTGCAGTTGAACGAGTACTTCGTGCAGCAGCAGTCGGGTGGCGCATACCGGTCCCTCGTCGACGGCGTGTCCCAGGACAGCTGGGCCGGCAGCGGCCGCCTGTGAGCGGGTCGGCCCTGCACGAATCGCTCGCCCAGCCCACCGGAGTCGATCCAACATGATGTTGAAGTTCCTTCGAGTGGAGGCCAAGCGCCATGCCAAGGCCGCCTCGATCCTGCGGCGGCCCACGGGTCCGCTGGAGTTCCCGGCGATCGAATGGCCCGCCACGCGGCCGCCTGCCACGCGCACCGCCGACGGCGCAAGCTCCAAGCCGGTCGAGAACCCGCCGAGTCCGAACGTCGACGACCCGACCGTTCGAGCTCCCACACGACCTGCGCCGCCCCCGCTCGAGGTGCTTCGCCAGCGACGCCCGCCCAGCCCCATGGACCGGGTGCTCAGCCCGCATGCCACCCGATGGCTGCTGTCCCTGCCGCGGCGGCACCGACCGCGGCTGCTGCCGATCCAGTTTCCCCACGTGGCCAACCGCCTCGCGCTGGTCTGGCGGGAACCGGGCTTGGCCGAGGCCTGCTTCGCCGACCTGATGCTGGACCGCCGCGGCGGGCGCATCGGGTTCCCGCGGGCAGTGACCGAGGAGATCCTGCGACTGAACGAGCTGTTCATGGCCTTGCAGGATGCGCGGTATCGACCGTTGGCGATCGAGCCGACCACCTCTCCGGGTGGCATCGACTCGCAGTGGCCGACCACGCAGCGCGACGCGGCGTTGTAGTCCCGGGCGTCGCCGCTTGGCGGGCCGGCGCATACTCCCGGCACGCCCGAGGGCGGCGTCCCCGGCGCGACGCCCTCGGGCGGTGACCGTTGCCGATGCCCAGCCCGCCGCCACCCGCACCGCCATCGCCGGACGTCGGATCCACCGACCGCCGGTTCGACCCGATCGAACGGCCGATGCGCGAGGCCGACGCGAGGCGTGCCCTGCTGCTGCAGGCCTTCGAGTCCCCTCCGGTGGGTCCCTGGACACCGCAGGACACGGCCGAGATCAGCGACGAAGCCCGGCGGGTGGTGGGCGAACGCGGGTCGGACGCCGAGCTCATGGCGGTACGGGCGCGACAGGGGCTTGCCCGACTGTCGTCGCGCGACGCCCACCTCGCCGACGTCCTCGATCGCGCCCAGGCGGCTGCGCGCTGGCCGCGCTGGGCGCTCGGCGTCGCCGTCGCGGTCGCCGCCACCGCCGGTGTGGCAATCGACGCTGTCGGCGCGGAGGGGCGCATTCACCTGCTGGCGCCGCCCCTGCTGGGGCTGCTGGCCTGGAACATCGTGGCGTACATGCTGCTCGCCACCGGGGCCCTGCGCCGGCCGACCCGCCGCCCGGGTCCGGGTCACGCCACGGCGGCGACGCCTGCGGCTCGGGGCGCCTTGGCTTCGGCATGGGCCGGGGTGGTGGAGCGCATGGGCGTGCGCGCGCTCGTGCGTCGCGCGGCATCGGGGCTGCCTGGCGAGGCCTCGAACCCGGTCAGGGAGGCGCTCGCGCGCTTCGCGCTGTCCTGGGCGCGCGCAAGCCGACCCCTGGCCCTGGCGCACGCCACCACGAGCCTGCATGCCGCAGCGGCGGCGCTGGCCGCCGGTGCGCTCGCGTCCCTGTACCTGCGCGGGCTTGCCTTCGAGTACCGGGCCGGCTGGGACAGCACCTTCCTCGACGCCACGGCGGCGCGCGCGCTGCTGGGCGTCGTCCTGGGGCCCGCTTCGACCGTCACCGGCATCGCGCTGCCGGATGCGACGACCTTCGGAACCTTGCGCTTCGGCGCGGGCAATGGCGAGAACGCGGCCCACTGGATCCACCTCTGGGGGATGACCCTGGCCGGCGCCATCGTGATCCCGCGCCTGCTGCTGGCCCTCGGCTCGGCGTGGCGCGCGCGCCGCCTCGCGGACGCCCTGCCCGTTCCGCTGATCGCCTCACTGGCCCTGGGTCGGTCCGGTTCGGCAGCGGCCCCGAGCACCGCCTGGCTGCTGCCCTTCGGCGCGGCGCGCAGTGCGCCAGAGACCGCGCGGGCCGCACGCGCGTTGAGCGAGGCCTTCGGACAGCGCATCACCGGCACGCCCGGCCCGGCAATCACCGAGGGAGCGGAAGACGCTGTGGCCTCGATGGCCACGCCCCCGCAACGCCCCGAGCTCGTGGTCGCCTGGCTGTCGCTGGGCGCGACCCCCGAGCGCGAGACCCACGGCCGCTTCCTCGACGGGTTGGCCGCCCGCGCGGCGCGGGAGCGCTGGCGTCTCGTGGTGCTGGTCGACGAGTCCGGGTTCGCCGAGCGCCTGCCGCCGGCGCAGGCGGAGGCCCGCCGCCGCGAGCGACGCGAGGCCTGGCGGCGACTGGCCCGCGCCGTCGGCGCCGAGCCGGTGTTCGCCGACGTGTCCGCCACTGGCCTGGCCGATCGATGACCACGATCGGCCTGTCCCTGGTGTCGCACACCAACGTGGGCAAGACCACGCTGGCCCGCACGCTCACGCGGCGCGACGTCGGCGAGGTGCGCGACGAAGCCCACGTCACCCAGGAGGCCGAGCGCGCCGTGCTGATCGAGACGCCCGAGGGTGATCGGCTCGAACTCTGGGACACGCCGGGCTTCGGCGACAGCGTGCGACTCGCACGCCGACTCGAACAGGCGGGCACGCCGATCGGCTGGTTCCTGAGCGAGGTCTGGGACCGGTTCCGTGACCGTGCCTTCTGGTCCTCCCAGCGGGCCCTGCGCAACGTGGTGGACAGCGCCGACGTCGTGCTCTACCTGGTCGACGCCAACCAGCCGCCCGAGTCAGCCCCGTGGTTGGCCGCCGAGTTGCGTGTGCTCGAGAAGCTCGGAAAGCCGGTGATCGCCCTGCTCAACCAGCTCGGGGCCCCGCGCGCTCCCGCCGACGAGGCCGCCGAGCGGGATCGCTGGCGCGGCCGGCTCGCGGCACTTTCGACCGGCGTGCGCGACGTGCTCGCCCTCGATGCCTTCGCGCGCTGCTGGGTGCAGGAGGACGTGCTGCTCGAGGCCGTCGCGCGGGCCCTGCCCGCATCGCGGCGCGAGGCCGCCGACCGGCTTCGCACGGCTTGGCGCGGCCGGGCCGAGGCGGTGTGGGCGGCGAGTGCCGAGCTGATCGCAGGTCAGCTGCAGGACACCGTGTCGGACGAGGAACCCGTCGACGAGGCGGGGTGGGCGGCCCGGATGCGGACGCTGGGGACGAGCGTCGGCGCGGCAGTCGGGTCAGCCGTCGGCTCGATCGCCGGCGGATCCGAGGGGCGGCGCGCCGAACCGCTTCCTGCACGACAGGCGGCGATGGCCCGACTCGGCGATCGCGCGGCCGAGCGGGTGCGCACGAACACCGACGCGCTGATCCGTCTGCACGGCCTCGACGGGCGTGCCGCGCCGGTGGTGCTGGAGCGCGTGGCATCGCGCTACGCCGTCCAGGCCCCGCTGAGCGAGGGCAAGGCCGCGCTGTGGGGCGGAGCGCTGACCGGGGCGCTTGCCGGCCTCAAGGCCGACATCGCCTCAGGCGGCCTCACGCTGGGCGGCGGACTGCTCGCCGGCGGCCTGCTCGGAGCCCTGGGCGCCGTCGGCCTGGCCCGCGGCTTCAACCTCGTGCGCGGTCGC
>JALOSQ010000194.1 GCA_025458335.1 Ideonella sp. | reverse complement strand
GCCCCGCTCGACCTTCCTGCGCGCGACCGCCGCCCTCGCGGTGGCCGCGACCCTCGGCGTCGCACCCGCCGCGTTCGCCCAGACCAAGTGGGACCTGCCCTCGGCCTACCCGGCCAGCAACTTCCACACCGAGAACCTGGTGGCGTTCGCCAACGACGTCGACAAGGCCACCGGCGGCAAGCTCAAGATCACGGTGCACCCGAATGCGTCGCTGTTCAAGGCGCCCGAGATCAAGCGCGCGGTGCAGGGCGGGCAGGCGCAGGCCGGCGAGATCCTGCTGGTGAACTTCCAGAACGAGTGGCCGATCTTCGGCGCTGACGGCCTGCCCTTCCTCGCCGACAGCTACGACGACGCCGCCAAGCTGTGGCGCGTCCAGAAGCCGATGCTCGAGAAGAAGCTCGCCGAGCAGGGCATGATGGTCCTGTATGCGGTGCCGTGGCCGCCCCAGGGCATCTACAGCAAGCGGCAGCTGAACAGCGCGGCCGACCTGCGCGGCATCAAGTGGCGCGCCTACAGCCCGGCCACGGCGCGCATCGCCGAGCTCGTCGGCGCGCAGCCGGTCACCATCCAGGCGGCGGAAGTCAGCCAGGCCTTTGCCACCGGCGTCGTCGAGTCGATGATGTCCTCGGGCTCCACCGGCTGGGACGCCAAGCTGCACGAGCACGTCAAGTTCTGGTACGACACGCAGGCCTGGCTGCCCAAGAACGCGGTGATCGTGAACAAGCGGGCCTTCGACGCGCTCGACAAGGCCTCGCAGGACGCGGTGCTCAAGGCCGCGGCCGACGCCGAGACGCGCGGCTGGGCCTCCAGCAAGCGGGCCAATGGCGAGACGCTCGAGAAGCTCAAGGGCGGCGGCATGCAGATCCTGCCGCCGCCGGCCGCGCTCACCGCCGACATGAAGAAGGTCGGCGACACGCTGCTCAAGGAGTGGCTCGACAAGGCCGGCGCCGAGGGCCAGCAGTTGGTCGACGCCTTCCGCCGCTGACGCGGCGCCCGGCTCCGCACTCTCCGTACTCGCCGCACCCCCCGTCGTGGCCCCGCGCCGCGACGGGCGGCGGCCTCATGCCTGCACACCGATGCGCCGATTCCTCGATGCCCTGTACGACGGCGCCGCCTGGCTCGCGGCGCTGTTCATGATCGGACTGCTGTCGATGGTGTTGCTGTCGATCGCCGGGCGGCAGCTGCATTTCCACGTGCCGGGCACCGACGCCTACGCCGGCTACCTGATGGCCGGCGCGGGCTTCCTGGCGCTGGCGCACACGTTCAAGCGTGGCGAGCACATCCGCGTGACCCTGCTGCTGTCGGCCTTGCCCCCCCGCGCCCGGCGGGCGCTCGAGCGGTGGTCGCTGGCGGCGGGCGCGGCGCTGGCCGCGCTGCTGGCCTTCTACAGCATCCGCCTGGCGTGGCAGTCCCACCTGTTCAACGACATCTCAACCGCCAACGATGCGACCCCGCTGTGGATCCCGCAGATCGGCATGGCGGTGGGCACGTCGATCCTGGTCGTCGCCCTGCTGGACGAACTCGTGCTGGAGCTGCGCGGGCTTCGCTCGCCCGCGGTACCCGACGAAGCCGTTCGCAACGAGTGACGTCGATCAGCCTGCACCGCACCCCGCCATGAGCGAGCTCACCATCACCCTGCTGCTGGTCGCCAGCCTGTTCCTGATCCTGGCCTCCGGCGTCTGGATCGGCCTCACCCTGATGGGCGTGGCCTGGATCGGCATGCAGCTGTTCAGCGCGCGCCCCGCCGGCGACGCGATGGCGGTGACCATCTGGGGCAGCGCGTCGAGCTGGACGCTCACCGCCTTGCCGCTGTTCGTGTGGATGGGCGAGATCCTGTTCCGAACGCGTCTCAGCCAGGACATGTTCCGCGGCCTCGCCCCGTGGATGCAGGCCCTGCCGGGCCGCCTGCTGCACGTGAACGTGGCCGGCTGCACGATCTTCGCGGCCGTCTCCGGCTCGAGCGCCGCCACGGTCGCCACGGTGGGCAAGATGAGCCTGCCCGAGCTGGCGCGGCGCGGCTACCCCGACGGCATCAGCATCGGGTCGCTGGCCGGCGCCGGCACGCTGGGCCTGCTGATCCCGCCTTCGATCATCATGATCGTCTACGGCGTCACCGCCGAGGTCTCGATCGCGCAGCTGTTCATCGCCGGCGTGATCCCGGGCCTGATGCTGGCGGCGCTCTTCTCGGGCGTGATCGTGCTGTGGGCGCTGCGCCACCCTGACCAGGTCCCGCCGGCCGACACCCGCATGACCTTCGCCCAGAAGCTGCGCGAGGCACGCCACCTGATCCCGATCATCGGGCTGATCGTGGCCGTGCTCGGCTCGATCTACGCCGGCGTCGCGACCGCGACCGAGGCGGCCGCCATCGGCGTGGTCGGTGCGCTGGCGATCTCGGCGGCGCAGGGCTCGCTCACCTGGCGCACCTTCTTCGACTCGCTGCTCGGCGGCACGCGGCTGTACTGCATGATCGCGCTGATCCTGGCCGGCGCGGCCTTCCTCACGCTCAGCATGGGCTACATCGGCCTGCCCCGGCACCTGGCCGAGTTCATCGCGGGGCTGGGTCTGTCGCAGCTGGAGCTGCTGATCGCGCTGGCCCTCTTCTACGTGCTGCTCGGGTGCTTCCTCGACGGCATCAGCATGATCGTGCTGACCATGGGGGTGATCCTGCCGACGATCCAGAAGGCCGGCATCGACCCGCTGTGGTTCGGCATCTTCGTGGTGCTGGTCGTCGAGATGGCGCAGATCACGCCGCCGGTGGGCTTCAACCTGTTCGTGCTGCAGGGCATGACGAAGCGGGAGATCGGCTGGATCGCGCGGGTGACGCTGCCGTTCTTCTTCGCGATGGTGGTGGCGGTCGCCCTGATCTACGTGTTCCCCGGGCTCGTGACCTGGCTGCCCCAGCAGATGCGCTGAGCCCCGGCTCGGCGCCGCGCCGGGCTCAGCCCGGGTACAGCGTCAGCACCACGTCGGCCGCGCGCTCGCGCAGCGGCACGAGCGCCTGGTAGCCGGGCGACTCGAACCACGCCCGCGCACTCGCGGCATCCGGGAACCGCAGCAGCACCACGTCGGGATGCGGCGCGCACGCGCCCGCAAACGCACCACCGAGGACGGTGCCGCCTGCAGCGCGCATCACGACCGTGCCGCCGAACGGCTCGAGCGAGCCCGGCACCTGCGCGCGATACGCCTCCCAGGCCTGCGGATCGCGGACCGCGATCCGGCCGATGACGTGGGCAGGGCTTGGCGTGGTCATGGAGCCACCGGGGTGTCGTTGACGGAGTCGCGAGTGTGCCGTGGCCCGCGTCGCCCGGTCGCTCAGGCGAAACGGCCCGGCGAGCAGGCGGTGCCAACCGAGGCAGCCACCGGCGCGTGCGACGGGTCGGACCCGGGTTGACGCACGGGGTCGTGAATCGGGTCGCCACGCAACCACCCGGCGACGACCGTGGCCGTCGCCGGCGCGCTGGCCAGGCCGACGTGGCCGTGCCCGAACGCCAGCACGATGTCGGGGCAGCCGGCCGCGGGACCGATCACCGGCAGCCCGTCCGGCGTCGACGGGCGATGCCCGAGCCAGTGCGGCAGCGCCGGCGGACGCGCCGGCGGCCACGGCCCCTCGTCCAGGCCGAGGTCGAACACGCCACGTGCGTGCGGCGGCACCACGCGCTGCGCATGCCGCCACAGCACGTCGACGCGACGAGGGTCCGGCGCGGCGTCGACGCCGGCCAGCTCGACCTGACCGGCGATGCGCAGGCCGGCCCCCGTCGCGGTCACCGCCATGCGGCCATCCGAGGGCATGACGGGCACCGGCCAGGCCTCGGTGCCCGCGCTGGCAGCCGCACCGACCCGTGACCGCCACGGCAGCACCAGGTGATATCCGCGCTCGCTGGCCAGCGGCACCGGCGAACCCGCCCGCGCCGCGAGACCGGCCGAGCCGATGCCGGCGCACAGCACCGCCCGGTGCGCCACCAGGCGCTGCACCGAGCGCCCGTCGTCGACCACGACACCCCGTAGCGACCGGGCGACATTGCCGCCCCGGCCACCGGCCTCGTCGAACACCCAGTCGACGACCCTGCCACGCACCACGGTCGCGCCGAGCCTGGTGGCCAGGCGGACCAGCGCCGCCACGTAGGCACCGGGATCGGGGCAATGGGCCCCCGCAGCCACGTACGCACCGAGCCGGTAGCGCACAGCCAGTGCCGGCGCGATGCGGGCGAGCGGGTCGCGCTGCGGATCGCCGTCGGCGTCGCCGCCCGGGCGCTCGAGTTCCATCCACGCCACGCCCTGCTCGCGGCGCAGGCGCCAGCCCAGCGCGTCGGCGTCGAATGCCGCCCGGTCCGGGTACGCATACAGCAGCCCGCGGCGCACCACCAGCCGATCGACCCCGGCGCGCGCCGCCAGCCGCTCGTGCCGCGCCGGCGCATCGTGCAGCAAGGCGTGGAGCACCGCGGCGGTGGCCTGCACGGACTCGATCCGCGCCCCGGCGCGCACGAACCGCCACAGCCAGGGCGCGAGGCCGGGCAGCGATTCCGGCCGGATCGTGAGCGGACCGTCACGGTCGGCCAGCAGGCCGGGCACGCGCCGCCACAGGCCGGGCGTGGACATCGGCACGACCGAGGCGGGGCTGATCCAGCCGCCGTTGCCATGGCTGGCGGCCTGCGCGCCGCCGGGTTCGGCGGGTTCGACGAGCGTCACCGCCCATCCGGCCTCGATCAGCTCGAGCGCGCAGCACACCCCCACGATCCCGGCGCCCACCACGGCGACCGCGCGGGGTGGGCTCTCGGGCGGATCGGCGTGCATCGACGCCATTCTCGCCGCCGGTCGGGACCCCGACCCGATGGCCAGGATGCCTGTCGGCCACCTGGCCACTGCCAGCGCCCGGCGGGCGCGAGATAGCCCGCTGGGGCCGGCCATTTCGGCGGATCGACGCGTCAGGGGATCCCTAGGATGCCGAGACCGCACCTGCGCTGGCA
>JALOSQ010000193.1 GCA_025458335.1 Ideonella sp. | reverse complement strand
GTGGCCGTGCGCCTGGTCGGCTTTGCCGAGGACGCGGGCAGCTTCCGCGACACGATCAAGACGCGCAAGGTCGGGGCCAGCCCGTCGCTGGCCTGGCGACTCGGCCCGCACAGCCGGCTGGTCTACGAACTGGAGCTCAGCCAGCAGGAGATCCCGTTCGACCGCGGCGTCCTGGCCATCGATGGCCAACTGGGCCGCATTCCGCAGAGCCGCTTCCTGGGTGAACCGGGCGACGGCCCGCTGAAGTCCGACGTGCAGGGTCACCAACTCGAGTTCCAGCACGACTTCAGCCGCGACTGGAGCGCCCTGGTCGGCCTGACCACGCGCAAGACGTCGCTCGAGGGCTTTTCGACCGAAGCCGAACTCGCAGCGAACCGACAGAGCCTGCTGGTCGACGGCCAGACCCTGACCCGGCAGCGCCGCTTCCGTGACTACGACGCGACCTACCAGGTCGTTCGCGGCGAGATCAACGGGCGTTTTCGACTCGCCGGCCTCCAGCACCGCCTGATCGTCGGCATGGATGCCGACCGCTTCGTGAACGACCAGGTGTTCCTGCGCGCCCGCGCGCCGACGCTCGCGAGCGCCCCGACGCTGGCCCAGCAGCAGGCGATCAACATCTTCAATCCGGTCTACGGCAGCTATCCACTGCCCACGCCGACGCCCCTGACCGACCGGGTGGAGACGCAGCGATCGGTCGGGGTGTTCGCGCAGGACCAGGTCACCCTGGGCGAGCGGTGGCAGCTGCGCGCGGGCGTGCGGTTCGACGACTACGCGCAGACGCTCGAGAACCGGGCGAACGGCCAGGTCACGAAGCAGAACGACACGCGCACCAGCCCGCAACTGGGCGTGGTCTTCGAGGCCAGCCCGACGCTCTCGGTCTATGCCACCTATGGCGAGAACTTCCGCCCGCTGTCGGGAACGGACGCCCAGGGCAACGGCTTCAAGCCGAACCAGTCGGCGTCGGTCGAGGCCGGCGCCAAGTTCTCGCTGGGCTCCATCGACGGGACGGTGGCCGTGTTCCAGGTCAGGCAGGAGAACATCCTCGTCGTCGACGACCCCAGCGCCTTCACGCTGGCGGCCATCGGCAAGGCGAGGAGCCAGGGACTGGAAATCGACCTGCAGGGCGAGTTGGCCCGGGACCTGAGCCTGTGGGCGTCGTATGCCTACGTCGACGCGAAGACCTCGAATGCCTTCAACGACGCGAACTTCGGCGTTCCGGTGCCGGCGGGGACACGGCTGCTCAACGTGCCCCGGCACAGCCTGAGCCTGCAGTTGGTGCAGTCGCTGGCCGTGGCCGGGCGTGGTCTGCAGGTCGGTGGCGGCCTCGTTCACGTGGGGGAGCGGTCGGGCGAGTTCACCAGCGGCTTCGAGCTGCCGGCCTACACGGTGGCACGGGCCTTCGCCGCCTACGAGCTGAGCAAGGCCACGACCGTGCGCGTGGACGTCGACAACCTGTTCGACGAGACCTACTACACCAACTCGTTCTCGGCACTGTGGGTGCAACCCGGCACGCCCCGCAGCGTCCGCGTTTCGGCTGCGTTCAAGTTCTGACGTGGGGCCCCGTCTCAAGCTGGAGGCCGAGCAGCTGCACGTGAACCGCGGCGGTCGGCCGGTGCTGTCGGGCATCAGCTTCGCCGTGGCCGCCGGCGAGGTCTACGGGCTCCTCGGCGGCAACGGAGCGGGCAAGTCGACGACGCTGTCCACGTTCCTCGGCTTCGTTCCCGCAGCCAGCGGCCGGGTGAAGGTCAACGGACTCGATGTCGATCGCGACCTGGCCGCGGCCCGGCGCAGCATGGCCTACCTGCCGGAGGCCGCGTCGCTGTATGAGCACCTCGATGCGCGCGAGAACCTGCGCTACTTCGTGCAGCTCGCGGGCATGAGCCGCAGCACGGCCGACATCGACCTTGCGCTGGACCGCGTGTCGCTGGCCGCCGGGGCGCGCGGCCGCCCCTTGCGCGAGTACTCCAAGGGCATGCGCCAGAAGGTGGCCATCGCCCTGGCCATCCTGCGCGATACGGACATCCTGCTGCTCGACGAGCCCACGTCCGGGCTGGACCCCGCGGCCATCGACGAGTTTCATGCGCTTGTGCGCGGGCTGGCCGACGCCGGCAAGGCCATCCTGATGGTGACGCACGACGTCTACGGCGCGTGCCAGGTGGCCGACCGCATCGGCCTGCTGCGCGGCGGGCAACTGGTGAACCAGTTCGCGGCACCCACCGGCGGTCGCATCGACACCGAGACGCTGCACCGCGCCTTCTCGGCCGGGGCGTCGGCGTGACGCCCCTTGTCGCGATCGCCGCGGCCGAGTGGCGCTATTGGCTGCGCTCGCGGCTGGCGCTGAGCGGGGCGTTGCTGATGGCCGTGCTGCTGGTCGCGACGACCGGCCTGACGGCGCTGCGCATGCAGGGCGAGACCGCCGAGCGCCTCCACAACCAGGCGCAAGCCGAAGCGGCATTCCTGTCGCAGCCCGATCGCCACCCGCACCGCATGGTGCACTACGGGCACTACGTGTTCCGCACGCCCACGCCCCTGGCGCTGTTCGACCCGGGCCTCGACCCGGTCACGGGCCAGTCGATGTTCCTCGAAGGCCACCGCCAGAACACGGCGATGTTCGCGGCGGCAGGCGCCAGCGCAGACCTCGGCCGGCTGAGCTGGCTGACACCGGCCCTGGTGTACCAGTGGTTCGGGCCGCTGCTGCTGATCCTGCTCGGGCACGGTGTGATCGCGCGCGAACGCGAGGCCGCGACGCTCGCGACCTTGCTGGCGCAAGGCACGCCCGGTCGGCTGCTGCTGGCGGGCAAGGCGGTGGCGCTGCTGTCCTTCGCGCTGCTGCTGCTGTTGCCGCTGGCCGTGAGCGCTGGCCTGGCCGTGCATCGGGGGGAGGATCCGATGGCCGCGGGGGCCCTGGTCGGGGCTTACCTGCTGTACCTGGCGATCTGGTGCGGGCTGGCCTTGCTCGCCTCGACGCTGCTGAGGCGGCGCGCGGCGGTGCTGGCGACCCTGGCGACGTTGTGGATCGGCCTGACGCTGGTGCTGCCCGCGGTCGCCGTGAGTGCCGCGGCCGTCGCTGCACCGATGGTCGGCAAGCTGGAGAACGACCTCGCGATGCAGGCCGACCTGCGCCGGCTGGGTGATGGCCACAACGCCCGGGATCCGGCCTTCGCGCAACTGCGCGCCGACCTGCTGGCCCGGCACGGCGTGCAGCGCGTCGAGGACCTCCCGTTCAACCTGCGCGGCGTCGTGGCGCAATTCAGCGAACAACGGCTGACGGACACCTTGAACGCCTACGCACAGGCCCGGATGGCAGCCGAGACCCGGCAGGCGGCGGCGCTGGCGATGCACGGCTGGTTCACCCCTCGGCTCGCAGTGGCCGAGGCCTCGCGTGCCGTGTCCGGCACCGACCTCGTGCATCACCACCGCTTCCTGCGAGAGGCCGAGGCACTGCGCTACGCGTTCGTGCAGGGCCTGAACCGGGTGCATGCCGAGCAGCTCGCCTACGCCGACGACATCCGACGCAGCAGCGATGCACAGGCCGAGCGTCGTACGCGTGTCGACGCCTCCCATTGGCAGTTGCTGGAGCGCTTCCGTTTCGAGCCCGACGCGGCCAGCAGCCGCATCGCCCGGGCCCGGCCTCAAGGTCTCATGCTCGGGGTGTGGTGCGCCGTCCTGCTGGCGGCCGGTTTCTGGGCTGGCGGCAGGCTCCAGCCATGACGGCGCCCCCGACGTTCACGCACCGCTGGCTCGAGTTGCGTCGGGAGGCGGCCTTCGTCGCGCGCGACCGATCGGTGTGGGCCTGGTGGCTGGTGGTGCTGTGCCTGTCGGTGCTGGCGGTGTCTGCGGGGCAGTCCGAAGTCAGCCGGCAGAAGGCGACCATCGCCCGCCTGGTCGAGGCCGATCGCGTCGAGCGCAGCGCCGTGCTGGCAGCGCATAACGACTGGGGAAGCGCCGCGTACCACGGCTTCCACTTGACCTTCGATCCGCCGTCCGACTTCGCCTTTGCGGCACTGGGCCGCCGCGACGATGCCGCATGGAAGCACCGCGTGCGGATGCTGGCCCTCGAAGGACAGATCCATGAACGCGACGCCGGTCATCCGGTGCTGGGGCTGATCGGCCGCTTCGACTTCGCCTTCCTCGCGGCGTACGTGCTGCCGCTGGTGCTGATCGTGCTGATCCACGACCTGCGCGCCCGCGAAAGGGCCTCCGGGCGCCATGACTTGCTGGTGGCCACGGCCGGGAGTGCCACCCGGATGTGGCACCTTCGCGCGGCGCTGCGGGCCCTCGGTGTGTTCGCCTGCGCGGCCCTGCCGCTGGGAGTGGCCGGCGCCCTCGGCGGCACCGCCGGGTCGACGCTGCTGCTCGCCTGCGCATCGCTGATGGCGTACCTGCTGCTCTGGACGGTCGTGTGTGCGACGCTGGCGGCGTGGCGGCAGGCGGGTGAGGTGATCCTGGCCGCGCTGGTCGGGGTCTGGATCCTGTTGAGCGTCGTGGTGCCAGCCGCCGGCCGAATGGCCATCGACCGCGCGGTGCCGATTCCCTCGGGTGCCGAGATCATCATGACTCAACGCGAGGCGGTCAACGATGCCTGGGATCTGCCCAAGGCGGCGACCATGACGGCCTTCGTCGAGCGCCATCCGCAATGGGCGGCGTACACCGCCGTCGAGCGCCCGTTCGCGTGGAAGTGGTACTTCGCGTTCCAGCAGGTCGGCGATCAGAAGGCGCAGGCCCTGTCGGCCGCCTACACCGAGGGGCGTCTCGAACGCGACCGGCTGGCGGGCTGGCTCGCGTTCATCGCACCGCCGGCCTTGCTTCAGCGCTCATTCCAGTCGCTCGCGCAGACCGATGTGCGCTCGTCCCTGGCCTACGAGGCCCGCGTACGGGCCTTTCATGACTCGCTGCGCGAGTTCTACTATCCCAGGCTCTTTCGCGACGAACCCTTCGATCGCGCTGCGCTTGGCGACTTGCCTCGTACTCTCCACCCATGGAACGGCACACCCGCCAGCGCCAGGCGATCTACGAGGCCATCACCGCCGCCGAGCGGCCGCTGCTGCCGCACGAGATCCTGGCGGCCGCCCAGGCGTCGGTCCCGGGGCTGGGGATCGCGACCGTCTACCGCAACCTCAAGGCGCTGGTCGACGACGGTGCGTTGCGCGCGGTGAACCTGCCGGGCGAGAACCCGCGCTACGAGCTCGCCGGGCACGAGCATCACCACCACTTCCAGTGCACGCAGTGCCAGCGCGTGTTCGACGTGCACGCCTGCCCGGGCGACCTGTCGCGGCTGGCCCCCGCCGGCTTCACGGTCGAGGACCACGACCTGACGCTCTACGGCCGCTGCTCGGACTGCCCCCCGCCTCGGCGCACCGGCGCCCGGCGCACCGTGACACGCCCGTCGGCGGCGCGGGGCTGAGGCCGATCACCCGTCCGTCCCGGCGCCCGGGCTTGCACGCAGCCGCGCCGCGAGGCACCTGTCCAGGACGACCCGCTCAGGCGAGCTGTTCCTGCCCCCTCACCACCCAAGGGGCGGCCGCGCCGAGCATCCACGGCGCCGCCCACGCCATGGCGGCGCTCGCCTGCCAGTCGATCCACGGCTGCCACAGCGCGACCTGCAGGTCGACCCACTGCTCGACCATGCGGCTGTAGGTGTCGGTCATGGCGAACATCGCGCCGAACGGCGCCATCACGGGCATCCCGAGGCCAGGCAACGCCCGTGCGCTTGGGGCGGCGGCCGGACGGGCGACTGAAGGGACGGCCGGGCGCTCGACGCCCCGCGGCGCTCGCACCGGCAGCGTGACGACCCGCCCGCGGGCGGAGGACTTGGCAGCTTGGCCCATGGTGACTCCTCGGCCCGCCCCTGTTCGGGGCCGGCGATGGTTGCGGGCGCCCGCATGGGACACGCACGCACGGTGGCAAGGCACGTGAGCCTAGCCTGCCGGCCGTGCCCGGGCCTTGAGCCGGGTCATCGGCAGGTGCCCTGCCCGCCCGGGCCCGCGTCGTTCAACGTACGATGACCAGCGCCGCCACCAGCACCACCGTCGCGATCCACACCGCATCGACGGCCACCAGCGCCAGCGGCCGCCAGCCCAGGCCCCACAACGACCGAAGCTCGGTCTTCAGGCCGAGCCCCGCGATGGCCATCAGCATGCAGGCACCCGACACCACACCCGCCCACTCCTTGACGACGGGCGGCACGTTCAGCAGGTTGCCGAGGACCAGCAGCGCCACGAAGCCCGCCAGGAAGACCGGCACCGCAGGCAGCCGCGGGCGGCGCGGCCCGGTCGCCGCCGCGGCGGATGACGGCGCGCTCGCGCGCCACGCCCACGCGACCGCCATCACGACGAGCACCAGCAGGCTCACGCGCAGCAGCTTCACGACGACCGCGGCGTCGAGCGACGGCGCGCCGAGCACGGTGGCCGCGCCAACCACCTGGGCCACGTCCTGGATGCTGCCCCCCAGGAAGAGCCCGGCCGCAGCAGGCGGCAGGTCGAGCGCCTTGGCGACCAGCGGGTAGACGACCATCGCGGCCGTCGACCACATCGACACGCACAGCACGACCAGCAGCGTGTAGCGGTCGTTCCGGCGCGAGCTCGGCAGCGCCGCGGCGATGGCCAGCGCCGCCGATGCGCCGCAGATCGCGCTGGCGCCGCCGGTGAGCACGCCCTGCTCCCGCGTCAGGCCGAGCGCCCGCGCGCCGAGCAGGCCGACGCCGATCGTCGTCGCGACCGCGCCCAGCACGATGGCGATCGTCTCCGGCCCCAGGTCGGCCAGTTGCTCGAGCGTGATGCGCAAGCCCAGCAGGGCCACCCCCACCCGCAGCACGAAGCCGCTGCACCACGCGATGCCGGCGACGGCGCGGCCGTCGACGACCACGCCGTGCAGGCACAACCCGAGCAGCAGCGCATAGACGATCGCCGGGCCGCCGAGGTTGTGGCCGAGCAGCTGCGCGGCCATCGCAACGACGGCGCAGAGCAGGACGCCCGGCCACAGCGCGTGCGCGGCGTCGACGACCCGACGCACCGGCAGCGGTAGCCGGCGCGCGGCCGGCGGCATCGCGGTCAGCGCCGCCGCGGGTTCGCCGCCCGGGGGCAACGCCGACACGGGGGGCGTGCCGCCAGGGGTCACTTCTCGACGAACGCCCGCTCGATGACGTAGTCGCCGGCCTCACCCTGTCGCGGGCTGATCCGGAAGCCCTGGGCATCGAGGATCGCGCAGCAGTCGGTCAGCATCGACGGGTTGCCGCAGATCATGGCCCGGTCGACCGCGGGGTCGAGCGGCGGCTGGCCCAGGTCGATGCACAGACGGCCGCTGGCCAGCAGCTCGGTGAGGCGCCCGCGGTTACGGAACGGCTCGCGCGTCACGGTCGGGTAGTAGTGCAGGCGGCCGCGCACCAGGTCGCCGAGGAACTCGTGCTCGGGAAGCTCGCGCTCGATGAAGTCGGCATAGGCCAGCTCGCTGACCTGGCGCACGCCGTGGACCAGCACGACGGTGTCGAAGCGCTCGTAGGTCTCAGGGTCCTGGATCAGGCTCATGAAGGGCGCCAGACCGGTGCCCGTGGCCAGCAGGAAGACCCGCCGGCCCGGCTTGAGGTCGTCGAGCACCAGGCTGCCCACCGGCTTGCGGCCGACCAGGACCGGGTCACCGGGCTTGAGGTGCTGCAGCCGCGAGGTCAGCGGGCCGTCGGGGACCTTGATGCTGAGGAACTCGAGATAGTCGGCGTGGTTGGCGCTGGCCACGCTGTAAGCCCGAAGCAGGGGCCGGCCGTCGACCGGCAGGCCGAGCATCACGAAGTGCCCGTTGCGAAAGCGCAGCCCGGCGTCGCGGGTCGTGCGAAAGGAGAACAGCGTCTCGTTCCAGTGGTGCACGTGCAGCACGTGCTCGATGCCGGTGGCCGACATGGTCAGGATCCTGGTTGCGGCACCTCGCGGGCGCCGAGTTCGTGCAGGTAAGGCCACGGGAAGATCCCGCGGCCGTGGCCGTCGTCGAACACGAGGTTCAGCCCGCGGTCCCCCACCGGGTGGATGGCGTGCAGGCGCACCGCGGGGTCGGGCGGCGGCACCGTCGCGTCGGGGCGGCGGCGCTGCTGCTCGCAGCCGGCGCAGCGGCAGTTCGCCCGCAGCAGGCGATGCGGCAGGCGGCTCACCTCGCCGCCGCTCCAGCGGATCTCGAGCACCCCGCTCGCAGCGTGATCGGTGATGGCGTCGGGCCAGGGCGTCACACGAGCTCCCGCAGCGGGTGACCGCCCGCGTCCATCGCGAAACCCTCGAGCCCGCCGTCGTGCAGTTCGTCGCCCATCGCGGCCAGGCTCTCCTCGCGGATGAGGTTGCGCAGCTTGTGCAGCACCTGGGTGAAGCCGACCGACGCCATCATGTCGGGCGTGCGCGGCCGCGGCAGCGGGATCTCGACCTCGGCCTTGATGCGGCCCGGACGCGCCGTCATCACGTAGACCCGGTCGGACAGGAAGATCGCCTCCTCGATGTCGTGCGTGATGAACAGCACCGACAGCCGCAGGCGCTGCCACATGTTGGTGAGGATCTGCTGCATCACGACCCGCGTCTGCGCGTCGAGCGCGCCGAAGGGCTCGTCCATCAGCAGCACGCGCGGGCTGGTGGCCAGCGCGCGCACGATGCCCACGCGCTGCTTCATGCCGCCGGACAGCTGGTCGGGGTAGTGGTTCTCGAAGGCCAGCAGGCCGGCGAGGCCCAGCAGCGTGCGGGCGGTCGCCTCGCGCCGGGCCGCGGCGATCCCCTGCATCTTCAGGCCGAACTCGACGTTGCGACGCACGGTCATCCACGGGAACAGCGAGTACTGCTGGAACACGACCCCCCGGTCCGAACCCGGGCCGGTGATGGGCTGGCCGTCCAGCGTGACCGTGCCCTCGCTCGCCCGGGCGAAGCCGGCCACGACGTTGAGCAGCGTGCTCTTGCCGCAGCCGGACGGGCCGATCAACGAGACGAACTCGCCAGGCGCCACGTGCAGGCTCACACCGTCGACCGCCTGCACTCGGTCGGCGCCGCGGCCGAACCGCATCGAGACGTCGTGCAGATCGATACGCCCCTCGCCCGCTCCCGGCGTCTGGCCGGTGGCGGTCAGTTGGTCCGCCATCATCGACCTCCCAGCTTGGTGAATTCGAGCCACGGCAGCGTCAGCCGCCCGGCCAGCCGGATCAGCGCGCTGCACCCGAGGCCGAGCACGCCGATCGTGATCATCCCGAGCACGATGTCGGCGTAGGAGATCAGCGAGTACGACTCCCAGGTGAAGTAGCCGATGCCGAACTGGCCCGAGATCATCTCGGCCGCGATCAGCGACACCCAGGCCACGCCCATGCCGACCGCCAGGCCGGTGAAGATCTGCGGCGCCGCGCCGGGCAGCACCACGTGCCACATCAGCTGCGGCTCGCGCGCCCCGAGGCACTGGCCGGCGCGCAGCAGCACCGCGTCGACCGCCTGGACCCCGCTGACGGTGTTGAGCAGGATCGGGAAGAACGCGCCGATGAACGTGATGAACACGATGCTCACCTCGTTGTCGGGCCACAGCATGATCGAGATCGGCACCCACGCGATCGCGGGAATGGGTCGCAGCGCCTCGAGGGCCGGGAACACGAGCTGACGAACGCGGCGGTAGCGCCCGATCAGCAGGCCGAGCGACACGCCCAGCACGACCGCCGCCATGAACCCCAGCGCGATGCGGCGCAGGCTGATGCCCACGTTGGTGGCGAACTTCTGCGAGGCCAGCGCCTGCCGGCCTGCTGGCCGAGCCAGCCTGGCAGCCGGCCCAGGCGCTCCGGCAGCGTGGCCGTGGTCGCTGCGGCCGCCGGGGCCTTGCGTTCACGCGCGCGGCCCGCCGGCGTCGCGACGGCGCTCACCGGCGACACCGTGGGCGATCCCGGAGGTCCCGCCGCGTCGGGCGGATCGACGGGCGCCCCATCGCCCGGCAGGGGCATGGCGCGCAAGGGGATGGTCGACATCGAACGCTCCTGCAATGACGTGAACGGTGGGACGCCAGGCCGGTCCGGGCGCTCAGAACTGCGCCGCGGCGACCGCCATGGCGTCGAGGTACGACACGACCTTGCCGCCGATCGTCGCGGCGTGCGCCTCGGCGTCCTTCTTGAGCAGGAAGGGGACGACCACCGGCTTCTTGGGGTCGGTCGCGTTCACCGCGTAGAAGGCCTTGTCGGCGAAGACCTTGATGCCGAGCGCCTTGTCGTAGACGTACGCCACGTTGACCTTGCGGCCGGCGCCCTGTGCCCGGCTGACCGCCGCCAGGGTGCAGACCGGGGAGGCGTGCGGCGTCGGGGCGGCGGCGCCCTCGATCCAGACCTCGCCGGCCTCGCGCGGCCGGGTGATCGGCAGCTTGCACACCGCGTCGGTGCCGCTGATGTCGTAGTTCGCGAGGGTCTGCTTCTGCGCCTCGTAGTCGAGCTTGAGCTCGGCGAACGCCCGCTTGACGTAGGTCTCGTTGACCCAGGCGTCGATGTTCAGCGGCCGCACGCGGTTCAGGCGCGTGAGCACCTCGTGCCCGATCTTGATCGTGTCGAGCCAGCGCGGCTTGATCGTCGGGTCGAGCGTGTGGATGCCGCCGGGGCCGAGGTAGAGGTAGGCGACCTCCTTCTCGATCTTGGTCCACTCCTCGATCTTCGCGGCCGCGGCGGCCGGGTTGGAGCGCAGCCACTGGTTGGCCTCCATCAGCGCGCGGATGTAGGCCACGACGACCTCGGGGTGCTCCTCGGCGAAGTCCTTGCGCACCACGACGCCATGGAACGTGGGAACCTTGGTCTCGGCGCCGTCGAAGATCTTGCGGGCGAAGCCGCGGTACGGCAGCAGGTCGGCGAAGGGCACGAAGTTGGCGTGCCCGTCGATCTTCTTCTCCTGCAGGTTGGTGGTGCCCACCTCCGGGCTCTGGCTGGAGAGGTTCCAGAAGTTCTCGCCCCAGCCGCGCGACTGCATCGCCTGCAGCAGCATGCCGTGCGCGGCGGAGCCGAATGGCACCGACACGTTCTTGCCCTTCAGGTCGGCCAGCTCGAAGTACGGCGAGTCCTTGTGCACGACCAGGCCGTTGCCCGAGCCGAACGCGTTGTAGGCGATGACGGCCACGAGCTGCGTCTCGTTGCCCGGCTGCGACTGGCCGGTCGCGCCGCCGTTCACCAGCAGCGGGTAGTCGCCCATCATCCCGATGTGCAGCTTCTTGGCCATCATCCCGTTGGTGACGGGCGGGCCGCTGGTGAAGTTCTGCCAGTCGAGCTTGAACCGAACGTCCTTGTACTTGCCGGTCTTGGGCAGGTGTTTCTCGAGCAGGCCCAGTTCCTTGATCACCACGCCGCCGGTCACGGTGTTGGTGGTGGTGTTCTGGGTGCCGATGCCGATGGTGATTTCCTTCTGCGCGGCTGCGGGCAGGGCCACGATCAGCGCGCAGATGGCGACAAGGCGGGAGACGAGGGTCTTCATGGGCGGTTCTCCGGTTGCGTCAGGAGGGTCGAAGGTCCGTCTGTCTCCTCTGCTTGCACGTCACATGCCACCTGGGGTGGTCGATCCGCCCGGGCTGGAGCCAGGGCGGTTGTGCGGCAGGCGTTCACGACACGGGGCACGGTGGCAGGTCAGGCAGGAATGGCGGGCTCGAGCACCAGGTGCTCGCGCTTGTCGGCCACGCTGGCCCATTGCTCGGCGTCGGGCAGTGGGTCGCGCGGGCTGTCGATCACGGGCCAGCGGGCGGCGAGATCGGCGTTGAGCGGCAGGTAAGGCTGCTGGGCCGGCGTCAGCTCGTGATCGGCCACGATCGCCCCGACGGGGCACTCGGGCACGCAGACGGCGCAGTCGATGCACGCGTTTGGGTCG